>PEVZ01000030.1:11342-15919 GCA_002779665.1 Candidatus Roizmanbacteria bacterium CG06_land_8_20_14_3_00_34_14
ATAAATCAGGAAAAACTAACGTGATGAATTTCATAGCAGGAATGGTGATGAGAGAGGCGAAGAAGAAGATTGAGTTTAATAGATTGATGCAATTGATTAAATTATTACTTCGGTGATAAAATTAAATGAAAAAACTACTATTAATTCTAATAACTGTAGAAATACTATTAATTTTTCTTTTTCCACTTATTTTAAAGAAAAATCCTCAGGAAAAATTAGGTCTTCACATAAACGGAAAATATTTTGAAACAGAAAATGGAAGACGGATTCAATTAAAAGGAATTTCAACAATGGCTTTTGTACGATATGACTATGATATTAGAGAGCTTATAAAAATATTTGAAATATTTAAAGGTTATAAAATTAATTTAATAACTCTTTATATTTCTCCAGATAAAGTTTATAAGGATCAAGCAAAATTAGATTATCTAATCGAATGGGCAAAAAATAACTCAATTTATATCTATTTGTTACCAACAATTGATACCAGTGATGCAACATTAACAATAATACAGGAAAAAATAGTTTTAACAAAAAAATTAAGCTTAGAAATGATAAAAAGGTATAAAAGAGAAAATAATATTATTTATGGTGTTTGGGCAGAGCCTTTTGGTGTAAATTGGGAAGAATGGAAGTCTTACCACAGAGAATTTATTGATAAGGCGGTTGCCATTAATAAAAAAGTTGTCTTAGGCATTTCGGGTTTAAATAATGGACGTAGTTTTATGGGAAATTTTGATTTTAGTTATAAAAACATTTTCTTAGACTTTCACGATTATCCCGCTGCTAACACTGATCAATTAAAAAAAATGCAGATAAAAAAATTTCTTTGGGATAAATATGTCAATAAGTATGCGGTTTTAATTGGAGAATTTGGAGGTGTATATAAAGAAGGATTTGGCACTGAAGAAGACAAAGATTATTTTCAAACTGTAATTAATCAAGCTAATCAAAAGAAGATAAGTTATGTTGCCTATACTATCGACCCAATTGACAAAGAAGGAGGATTGTCTTTAGTTGATTGGAAAACAAAAGGATTAACAAAAAAAGGAGAAATATTTGTAAAAAGTTTATTAAATAATTAAGCTATTTAATTTTTTGATTGGATTTTAGATATATTTTATATTGACGCATTAACCATGGAGTATAATTTTGATGAAGAGCTTGATTATCGTATTGTGCATACGAGAAAAATGCCTTTTGTTTCTTTAATAAATCTTCATCAAATACATTTTCAGGATTAGATACAATGGCGTAATCCATATATGAAATAATTATATGAGGTTTTGTATATTTTTTTTCTGCTTCATGGGTAAAATAAGCGGTTGCATAATGGTCACTGTGATCTCCATCGCCAAAATTACCAATAAAATCTTGTGTATGAATTTCAATAGGACTATAAACTTTCATTAGCTCTAAAAGAATATTAATCAAAGATTGTTTTGTGTATATTGTGGCATTATCAACGGTATTTATAGAAGTTATTTTATCTTGCCAAAGTTTTGCAATGCTTTGGTAATTATGGTTGTTATATCCTGTTCCTTTAAAATTTCCATCGGGCAATCGTAAAAATATTAAAGAAATTCTAGGGTTGTTTTTTAGATTATAAATTAGAATTTTATTATTTTTTACAATAATTTGATTTTCAACCCAAATATTATCAGTTTTTGACATCAATGTATATGATGTCTCTATGCCATTTTCCCGAGTAGTCCAATATGTTGAGTTAGAACCAGCGTCTCCGGCAGTAATAAAAATTGTTTTAACACATCTGCCACTTTCTATGTTATGAATAAGATCGGGGCTTAAGAATAATAAATCATCGTCCTGATGGGCGACTATATTTATAATCGTATTTTTTGAGCAAAGTACTCGGGTAACTATATAACCTGAAAAATAATATAAGTTAAATATTATTAAGAAGAAAATAAGTACTATTATTGACGCTTTTAATTTTTTTTGGTCCATAATTCATTATAAATATTAAAGCATGTTTTAAAACAGTCAAATCTATGAAATTTTTAATTTGATATCATTAGTAAATGATGTTTTTTTACTTCTTATTCATTCTAATTTTATTGTTGGATGCCTTTTCATTTGAAAGAATTAAAATGATCGAATATTTATTAGTGCTTCAAGCTCCAATTTTTTTATTTGTGATTGATTATTTTCAAAAAAAAAGTATAAAAATACCTAAAGTATTTTTTATGTTACAAACAATATTTCTGTCATTATTTGTTATTTCCAACGTTGTTTCTGATAATTTTAGCAATCTTAATTATCAAATAGGCTTATATACGGCTTTAATATTAATTTCTATTTATTGCTACAATCACAAAGATGAGCTAAGACAAAAAATACGCAAATACATTATTTGGTTGTCTGTATTATTTACAATCATAAATATTTTCAGAAAGCAGATTATTACACTATTTCCATTTATTGGAATAAATAATAGTCATATAATTTCCTATACCTCTTTAACGCATAATCATCTTGGCGATTTTTTGGTCTTATCATTAATAATATTTATTTCAGAGCTACTTATATCTAAGCAAACAAAAAATAAACTTTTGATATTCTTCTTTATTTTTTTTACTTTTATATTTAGTTATTCAAGATCGGCGTATTTATCCTTAATTACCACCCTCATCTCTATTACTTATCCGGTTATTAAAAAAATCAATAATTATAAAAAAATAATCATTGGTGTTTGTTTATTAATATCAATATTTTTTTTATTTTTCAGTCCGCTTTTTACAAAAATATTTTTTAACAATGTAGCCAAAAAAACACCTCTTGGAAATAGAGAAATATACTATAAGCAAGCAATTGAAGGATTTATTAAAAAACCATATTTTGGTTGGGGGTTTGAAAATTATTACAAACTCAAGGCAGGTACAGTCTATAGTCATAATATCTTTCTTGATATGTTGTCTGAAAATGGGATTTTTGTATTTTTAGCCTTTTTATCGTTGATTATGTACGGATTATTTTATGGAGAAAAGAATCTTTATTACTTCTTACTTATAGCCTTATTGGTAAATTTTCAAACGGATTTTACCTATAAAATCATACCTTTCCAATGGTTATTTTTTATATTTTTTGGCTTGATTATTAAATGACCTTAATACTATTTTATTTATCATTTTTTCTAATCAGACTACCTCCATTAATATTGCCTTTTAATTTATCAAGTCACATTCTTTTTAGATTGATTAACTTCATTATTTTGATAAAATTATTTTTTTTGAATAAAAAAACAATCAAATTTAAAGGAATAATTATTTTTCTTTTGCTATTTTTTGTTTCTCAGTCTTTGTCAGTGATAAATGTTATTAATTTTAATACCTACTTATATTTCTTTGAGAGGCTGGTTACGGTTTGTTTATTCACGCTTGTGAGCCATTCGTTGATTAATAATCAAAAAAAAACTGATGTAATCATCAAATTGATTAACATAACAGCCATAATTAACGTCATATTGGAATTGACGATGTTCTTTTCTCCCCAATTTGTTAACTTTCTTTATAAATTTATTCACCCATCGGTGTTGGATATATTCGTTTTTAATGTTAATAGGGGCAGATTGTATTTTGAATCTTACGGGGAAGTTTTTTTACCGATAATTTTGTATCTGTTTTTTAAGGAAAAATTATTATTTAAAAAAATTATTTATTGGCTGGTGGTTTTAGGAATAATATTATTAGCTTTCTGGTCAAATTATCGGGATAGATTTGTGGTCGTCTGTTTTTCACTATTTACAACTTTAATGATATTTAGAAAGGATATTTTTAAGATAAAGATAAAACAAAATGTTATTTTTTTGTTTGCTACAGTGTTAATCTTTATTGGAGGATTTTTTTATATTTACCAAACAAGAGGGTATTCGGTGATAGATAGATTGTTGCTACAGGATAAAGAAGAGGATATTAGTAGCTTAGTTTCTAGAGGAATATTAATTAATGAAGCCGTATCTATTGGAAGGCAGTTTCCTTTACTTGGTGTAGGGATAGGTAATCATTATGATCATCTCCCATCTTTTATGAAGAATCAAAGATATAGAATGATCGGCCAAAATCGCAATTTTTTAGACGCGACTTTATTATATCCGCATAATTTATTCGTCCAAATATTTGTTGAAACAGGATTGTTGGGGTTACTATTTTTTTTATTTATTCTCGGAGTATTTATTAAGAAAGACTTTAAGATATTAAAAAGCAAAAATGATCTTTATAAAGCCCTAATCGTTTCATTTTGGGCTCTAATTCTCTATGCTATGTTCAATCCTCGTACCTATCTGACTTTTTATACAAACTTTTTTGTTTTGAGAGTGTTAATAGAAATATTTGGAAATCAATCTATTCGGGAGACGATATAGTTATTGAAATTAAATTTATTGGTAATAATATTAATATTTTTACCAACGATGATAACCCTATCTTCTCCAAAGACTAAGCGATTATTAATTTCCTTTACCTTTATTTTTGCCTTAACGATTAAAGAATTATTAATAGAAATTTCTTTTCCAATAATTTCGAAAGCTTTATTTTCTCCATCAAAATAATAATCTCCGA
>PEVZ01000062.1:0-147 GCA_002779665.1 Candidatus Roizmanbacteria bacterium CG06_land_8_20_14_3_00_34_14
ATTTTGCTCAAAACGGTATTTTTGCACCGGCGATTGAAACGGCCACCGCTAGCGCCGGCATCGGAATATTGCCGGAAGGTAGCCAAGAAGTCATAATCTATAACGACCGTGTCAAGAAAGATTCTTTAATATATTTGACGCCAACCA
>PEVZ01000062.1:159-301 GCA_002779665.1 Candidatus Roizmanbacteria bacterium CG06_land_8_20_14_3_00_34_14
GTAATCAGTTATCAGTATTCAGTAAAGAGACCTGTCAGACCGATTTAACCGATTCAACCAATTCTAACCGATTTAACTGTCGTCCTTATTTTAAGGTCGTCACCAACACGCCATTAACATTGCCAACTAAATTCAACTGGCT
>PEVZ01000062.1:440-2801 GCA_002779665.1 Candidatus Roizmanbacteria bacterium CG06_land_8_20_14_3_00_34_14
ATCTATTCGCTAGATTCAGGGAAACTTTTAGGTACTTATATCCCTGATTTTATTGTCGAGGAGAAAATAATCGTAGAACTAAAAGTAAATAGTTATCTTACTCAAATTGATATTAATCAACAGCGTTCTTATCTTAGAGCTAATATGTACGAAATCGCTTATTTAGTTAATTTTGGTACTAATAAATTAGAGATTAAACGTTCAATCTATACCAACGATCGAAAACCTTTTTATATCCGTGTCAATCCGTCTTCTGTCCGTGAAAATTCGTCTTCTTTAATCCGTGGAAATCTGTGTTCTTTTACCTTAATGGAACTCCTTATCATCATTTCTCTCATTGCTCTTCTTGCTGCTATCGTTCTTATCCTCTTTAATCCTTGGCAACAGATTGGTAAAAGTTATGATGTAAAACGCAAACATGATCTTAATGAATTACGTAAGGCTTACGAAGATTATTATAATGATAAAGGTTGTTATCCAACCGGAAACGTTATCTGCTATGACACTCCAAAAGAAGATAAAAAAGGGGTAGGACAGGGGGCAACCCTCGTTGGTTACAGTTGTAATATTTGTGGTAACGAAGCGGCTCCTCCGCAGTTTTCCAGTTTTTCCTCTTATATTTCTCGTCTTTCCTGCGACCCGGAGCATTCAAGAAAAGATTATCTTTATCAATATGATCCTGTCCCTTGTCCGTCCTGGTATCGTATCTATGCCGATCTTAACATTGAAAGCGATACCGAAAGTGTTGATCTGGGATGTCCATTAGGAGGCTGTGGATTAAAGTATCCTCCTGCTCCTACTCCTCAGTATGGTTATGATTATGGTGTCTCCAATACTAATTTGGAAGTCAGTAACGTCTATAATTGTATCGACTCTGGCAATATTTGCAATACTTGTAATACTTATGACGAATGTATTGTTGATCCCGGCTGCCCTAATAAAAGTAAAATTTATGGTAGTCTAGGATTATGTTGTGTTAACAATCCGGGTAGCTGTCCGTAACTATAAAATTAATTTCTAATTTTAAACTAAAATACTCACTTGACAAATATATGTACAACTATTAATATAAAGTTGATATGAATTTGTACAACCTTGAAGAATTTTTAGTTCAACAAAATCCCCAATGGATTTCTAATAAAATAGACGTCGTTGGTTTTAAACGTGATATTTTTTCCGCTTTCTGCCAGGAATTAAAAGCGAAAAAACTTATTATCACCTTAAGTGGTCCGAGAAGAAGCGGAAAAACATATATTATGAAGCAGGCGATGGCTTGGCTTGCAAAAAATAAACATATTCCCCATAAAAATATCTGTTATTTCCAGTTTTCAGGAAGTTTGAACGAAAAAAATATTATTCCTGCGGTTTTAAATCTATTTTTAAAAAAATATGCTGGTACAGGAAGAAAATATATCTTTCTTGATGAAATTCAATATGTTGATTATTGGCAAGATCAAATTAAATCTTCCTACGATCTTTTGGAGGATGTCAAATTTATTGTCAGTGGGTCGACCTCTTTATTTTATCGACAAAAATCAAAAGAAAGCTTGGCGGGGAGAATTTTAAAACGTAACCTTGGAGGGTTGAATTTTCATGAATACTTAAGATTTAAAAATATTGAAGAACCCCTCGCCAAGGACCGGGCAAAATTTGTCTCCAATCTAGCTATCTATAAAACCGAGTTCAAAAAATATTTATCTCTCGGACAATATCCGGAAATAGTAGCTAATCCGGAATTAAATCCTAAAAAATACATTATGGATTTAAGCGATCAAATTATAAATTTTGATATTCCCTATTTTTCGGCAAAAATTGATAGGCAATTGTTTTTGAGTGTCGTTAAAACTTTATCTTTTGATTTGGCCCAGGAATATAGTGCAAATAATTTAGCCAAAACTTTGGAAACTGACAGACGTAAGATAACTGAATACGTAAAGATTCTTGAAGAAATTGGTTTATTTAGTGTTTGTTACAATAATGGCTTTAAAAGTATGAGAAAAAAATTATCAGGAACAAAAAAAATTTATGGACTCAACTTAAATTTATCGCTTCATCTTAATGGATTTGATGTTTCCTACTTAAATGATACGAGGGTTTTTGGCCGATATTTTGAAAATTATGTTTTTATGAGAATTTTGGAGAAATACGGAAAAATAGAATATTATAGAGTCGATGGAAAAGAATTGGATTTTGTGTCAACCAATTCAGCTTTTGAAATAAAATCTGGTACAAAAATGGATGATATGGATAAATATAAAAAACTGTCCGAAAAACTTAAAAAAAGGTTTTATTTAATTTCCGAAGAAGAAGCGTATTTGTTGTAAATTAGAAATGCCCGCCTGCGGGATCGACTGATTTTTA
>PEVZ01000062.1:2812-4725 GCA_002779665.1 Candidatus Roizmanbacteria bacterium CG06_land_8_20_14_3_00_34_14
TATTTGTTGTAAATTAGAAATGCCCGCCTGCGGGATCGACTGATTTTTAACTCCTCTTGACAAAATTAGTCTGATTTGGTAACATTTTTGTATTATGTTGTCATTTTGGGAAACAATACTGTCAGAATGGGAACAAAAAACTCTACCACAAATTTTTCCGCGTGAACAGGAAATTTCTACTTCCGGTTTTGGTCAAATCAATAAAATTCTAGTAATTACTGGTTTTCGCCGTACCGGAAAAACCTATCTTTTGCTTTCTGCTATTTCAAAATTACTGCAAACATACTCCAGGAAAGATATTTTTTATCTTAATTTTGAAGATGAACGAATACCTTTAACTACTCAAGTCTTAACCGATCTTCTCCCCGCCTTCCAAGCACATTTTGGTCAAAAACCAAAATTTTTGTTTTTAGATGAAGTGCAAAATGTTCCTCTTTGGTCAAAATATATCCGCCGAATTTTAGATAACGGAAACATACAAATTTTTTTGACTGGCTCATCTTCCAAAATGAGCAGTTTTGAACTACCGACGGAACTGCGCGGACGATCTATAGAACAAAAGGTTTCTCCTTTAAATTTCCGTGAATTTTTGATTTTTAAAAATGAACCAAGGAGTCAGGAAAAGTCCCAATTTAATTTTCTTTTTAATGAATATCTTACTTTTGGCGGTTTGCCGGAAATCGTCAGGGCAAGACCAGAGGACAAAATTAATATTTTACAGGAATATTTTCGGACAGTCATAAGACGGGAGATCATGGAACGTTTTAATCTCAAAAACGAGGAACCGTTAAAAACGGTCGCAAGACTACTTTTTAATTCAACCTATTTTTCACTTTCAAAAATTTATCGTGATTTGAAAAGCCAAGGCATAAAAGTGGGTAAAAATACGGTTGACAATTATTTTTCTTATCTTTCTTCATCTTATCTTTTTGCCCCACTTCCTCATTTTTCTTTTTCTCTACGTCATCAGATGACCCGTCCTCAAAAAGCATTTTTTGTGGATAATGGCTTTATAACAACCCTTTCTACCAAATTTTCGCAAAACACCGGCCGACTTTTGGAAAATTTAGTTGCGTGCTTTTTACGAACGGCAGACAAGGAAATTTATTATTTTCAAAACGAAAGAAAAACCGACGAAATTGATTTTGTCATTTTAAAAAATGGACAGCCGGAAGAACTCATTCAGGTTTGTTTTGATCTTTCCGACCGCGAGACACAAAAACGGGAATTTGGTGCACTGCTACGAACCGGTAAAAAATTAGGATGCTCAAACCTTAAAATTATAACCATCGGCAATTTAGATAAAATCTCTCCCCCATCCCCGATTAAGGCAGTCTCCCTAGCCGATTTCTTTTTGTCCTCCTAACGCTCCATTAGTCTGCTTTTGTAGGTTATAAGCGGTTGACTAAAATATACACTATTTGTTATGGTTTCATTGTTACATTGTTTCATTGTTGAAAAATATGCAATACCTACGGTTAAATAATATTAATTGCTATAAAAGATCTTTGTTTTTATCAAAATATGTTTGGGATATTGTTATTTCTTGGGAATGGTTTGCCAAACAGACAGTCGGATCTCAATTTGTTCGATCTGTTGATTCAATCTCAGCTAATATTGCGGAAGGGTTTGGAAGATATGGAAAGAAAGATAAGATTAGATTTTATCATTATAGTTTTGGTTCAGTTAAGGAATCCTTTGATTGGAATGAAAAGTCAAAATCAAGAAACTTATTTTCATCAGAACAATACAAACACATATTAAATGAGTTACAAAACCTACCTAAAGAGATTAACCAACTTATACAATTCACTAACCAACGTTTAAAAGAATAACAATGAAGCAATGAAACAATCGAACAATTAAGATATTCACTACTTCTTAACTCTTAATTTCTAATTTATTTCTCCTCT
>PEVZ01000062.1:5103-5245 GCA_002779665.1 Candidatus Roizmanbacteria bacterium CG06_land_8_20_14_3_00_34_14
TGCGATGGTTTCAAATACGCTGACAGCCTCGACCGCCACAACAGCGACGACTGCTACCAATCTTGCTTCTGGGTCCAGTCCGACTGTTGGAACACTTTACTTTAGCGGTGTAGGTGGAGATAGTGGACAAGCTGCGCCAAGC
>PEVZ01000062.1:5255-5397 GCA_002779665.1 Candidatus Roizmanbacteria bacterium CG06_land_8_20_14_3_00_34_14
GAATCTATCAAGCTCCTGGCGCTTGGACGTATCCGTATCCAGATCTAAATATAGCCTATCACACAGGCATAAAAATAGGAGCTCATTATTCTTACGGTGGGACCAGATTCTTCAATAATTCAGACATGGTAACCGAACTGTT
>PEVZ01000038.1 GCA_002779665.1 Candidatus Roizmanbacteria bacterium CG06_land_8_20_14_3_00_34_14
ATTCTGCCTGAATATTACAACTTTATTAAGCTTCTGAGAGAATCTTTGAAGTTGGATTTTACCTCCTAAAAGTCAGGATTTGGTTACCAGCGCCCAATTAACAATTAACAATTATTAGTTATTGGTATTTATTGGAGTTGGGATTTGGAGATTGTTAATTTTGATTTTTGAGATTTGATCTATATTATAAATTTTCTTTTAGCCAGATCTACAATAATGTTGGTAGCGTTTTCAACGGTGACATTTGGTCCGGTTTTAATAATCAAATCATAATGATACGCCTGGCAGTGATTATGATTAAAAAGTGAATGGACAAATTCTTTTCTTTCCTTATCAGACTCTTCAATCCTCTTCATTGCCTCAGATCTTGGAATATTTTCGTAGGTCATTTGCCAAGTAATCCGCTGATCTAATTGACATATCATTCTGATATTTAGACTATTAGGAAATAGAAAATTACCACCGCGACCTAAAATTATTGTATGACCTTTTAAGCCCACTAAAGTCATAACTTTAATTAAATGTCTTTGATAGCCGGAAAGATGGGGAAATCTTTTCCCAAAAGTTTTGGCGATCGTAATATCTAAAAGTGGTAATCTTTTTGGATTAATCAAGCCAATTAATTCTTCTTCCAAGCCTTTATTTTTGGCTATTTTATCGATAAGCTTATGATCATAAACTTTCCACGGTTCTCCAAGCTGTGAGGCGATTAAATTAGCGGTTGATTTACCACCTGAGCCCATTTCACGGGAAATAGTAATAATCGGATAGGATTCATCTTTTTTCTTTGGCGGAGGAAAAAATTTATTTTTAAAAATCTTGTAGATTTTTTCCATAGCGAAAGTATATCACAATCTGATATGCTTATAAATACATCGGTAAAAAGCTTGATACCAAATTTTTTATCGGAAAACATCAAACCGAAAAAAATTTAATATCTTCGCTTTTAAAATGAGATATTTAGATTTAAAAATTGATTAGAAATTAGGAATTAAAAATTAGAAATTATTATTCATGGATTATATAGTCAATAAAGAAAGTTCATTCTGGACTTATCTTTCCCAAGGCCAGAAAGACCTACTTGAAGAGGGTCTATACCTCATGGATGACATTGTCCGCGACCAAGCCTATCAATTTAAAGATTACTCATTTCTAGTTTTCCCTTTTGCAAAATCATATGAAGGATTTTTAAAAAAAATATTTAGGGATAAAAAGCTGATCAGTCGACTCGATTATATTTCTGACCATTTGAGATTGGGAAAATTAATGTCTCCAAACTTAATCGGAAAATTGGGGCCAGATTCGCTTTATTTAAAGATTCAAAATCAATACTCGCAACCATTAGCTGATAAAATTTGGAACGTCTGGAAAAACGGACGGAATCAGATCTTTCATTATTTTCCCCATAATACGAATGCGATCACTTTTAGCCAGTCAAGGGAAATTTGTTTAAATATTATTCGGACAATGGAGGAAGTACACGAAAAATTAAATAATAATTCCTCGGATGATAAACTTTACCAAATAGATCAAAAAATACTTGATAAGGCCGAAAAACTTGATTAAATAATTTCTTTTAGTTCAGCTAATGTGAGGCGTTTTTCTTTTTGAAGCTTTCGGATTTTTTTAGCTTGTTTTATAACGTCTGGGGAATATAGTTGATAGCCACCTTCCGAATATTTTGTCACCTTAAGTAATTCCATTTTAGTCCAGTATCTAAGAGTGTGGATTGTCTCTCCTGTTTCTTTTGCCAGTTCTCCAATTTTAAGAAGCTTGGTAGGTGTTTTTATAGTAGGTTGTTTAATTAAATCAAGGCGAGCATCTAAAGATTTTTCAATTGCTTTAAACATAAAATATTCATAATCAGAAAGGTCTCCGGTCAATTGTCCCTTTTCAATACTATTTATGTAGTATATTCGATTTTTTTTAAAAATAATCAGAGGTGGGTATCCTGAAGTTAATAATATTAGGTTCATAAGCAGCCTGGCTGTTCGACCATTACCATCAATAAAAGGATGAATGCTAACAAATTTAAAATGGGCTTCAATGGCAATTTCAGGTGGGTTTTTTTTGGAATTTTGTAACCAGTCTATAAACCGATCCATCAAATCAGGAACTTTTAACGGGTTAGGTAAAACTACAGTCGAGCCAGCGATACGAACGGGAATATTTCTATATAGACCGGCATTTTGGGAATCAATATTTTGAAGAATTATTTCGTTAATTTTCAAAATAATTTGTTTATTAATTTTTTTTATATTTTCTAAATTCATACTACTTATATATTCATAAGCTTTGGCATGATTAATTGCCTCAAGATGTTCAGTGATTGATTTTCCTTCAATCGTTAACCCTTTTTCAATCACTATCGCCGTCTCCTGACGGGTTAATGTATTACCCTCAATTGCATTTGAGGTGTAGGTAAGCTCTGTCTTATACCAATCTTCAATATTGGTTAAAAAAGTTTTTGAAAATGGTTTAAGGGCATCAAATTTTGTTTTTTTATTTTTGATTATTTCAATAATATCTTTCATACCATAAAGTATAGAGTAATGCTTTATGGTTGTCAACTATAAAATATAAAGTAACGTTGAACAAAAAATTACTATCTTGGTACGATCGTTACAAGATAGTAATTTCAAAATTCAAATTTGAATAATATATAATATTAAAACAATATTTCTGTTATTATTAATACATATTATTTATGAAAGGATTAACTTCACATCAGGTTTCCCAATATCTAACTCAATATGGTTTGAATGTCATTACGGAGCAAAAGAAAAAGTCTTTTCTTCTTAAATTTTTTGAACAATTTAATAACTTTTTAACAATTCTACTTATTGGAGCAGCCATACTTTCATTCTTTTTGGGGGAGACTTTAGATGGAGGATTGATAATAGGAATTGTGATTTTGAATGGTCTTTTTGGTCTTTATCAGGAAGCAAAAGCGGAAGAATCTTTGAAGGTTTTAAAAAATATGACGGTGACAAAAGTTCGTGTCATCCGTGACGAAAAAGAGATAGAAATTGACAGTAAATATTTAGTTCCGGGCGATTTAGTTTATTTAGAAGAAGGGGTAAAAGTCCCGGCCGACGGAAAAGTTGAAAAATCAATCAATTTAGAAATTAACGAGTCAGCACTTACAGGTGAGTCTTTTCCTGTAGTCAAAGCAGAAAAAGAAGAAGTTTTTTCAGGGACGATTGTTGCTAAAGGCAGAGGGTATGTCATTATCACTAAAATAGGTGATAATACAAAATTTGGACAGATTGCCCACAACCTTTCTTCAATTGAAGACGGAGCAACCCCTCTTCAGAAAAAATTAGCAGATTTGACAAAATTCATTGGGATTGGTGGGATAGTAATTTCTCTGATTGTTTTTGTGGTTTCATTACTTGAAGGAACGGGATATTTTCCGGCGTTTTTATTGTCTGTTTCCTTAGCAGTCGCCGTCGTCCCCGAAGGACTTCCGGCGGTAATGACAATTACCCTTGCAATTGGGATGAAAAAAATGGCTGGAAAAAAGGCGATCGTGAGAAAACTATCAGCCATAGAGGCTTTAGGAAGTATTACATTGATTGCGACGGATAAAACAGGGACGCTGACGACCAATAAGATGCAGGTGAAAGAAATTTTTGTTGAAAATAATGTGTTTGGTGTAGGGGCGGATTTTATATCCGCCCGTTCTAAAGGGCGATTACAAGAATCGCCCCTACAATTATTGACATTAAACGGAATTCTTTGTTCCACTGCTTCATTAGTATATATTCATGATCATGGCAGTTGGGATGTCTTGGGTGATCCGACGGAGGGAGCATTATTGTTCTTGGCTCAGGAAAAAGGACTGAATATCGAAGAAGTGCGAAAAGAATGGAAGCTGATTGATGAAAAACCATTCGACTCCGTCACCAAAATGATGTCTGTTGCTGTTCAAGGTCTGACCTTAAACAAGCGTGATAAGGTCAGACCTTATATAACGTTCTCAAAAGGTGCTCCTGAATCAATTCTTAACGTCTGTCAGATGACGGAAGAGGAAAAAAAGAAGGTAAAAAAACAAGTTGATAAATGGGCGAGAGAAGGACTTCGTGTCCTGGCATTCTCATACAAACAGATAAAATCAGATGAAATTAGACGGAGTCAGATGAAATCAGATAAAATCAGCAAAACAAATTCGATTTCATCCAATTCTATCCAATTTCATCCAATTAAATCCGATTATATCCAGTCAGACTCCGTCTTTTTGGGTATGGTTGCGATACACGATGCTCCGCGTCCGGAAGTAAAAGAGGCGATAGCCAAAGCAAAAAGAGCCGGAATAAAAGTTGTTATGATTACTGGAGATAATGAAAAAACAGCTGAAGCAATTGGGGTTTTTAGTGGCCTGATAAAAGACGGTGATGAAATTTTAACCGGTTCACAAATTGAGGAACATAGCGATGAAGAGTTAATGGAAATTTTACCGCGCGTTAAAATATTTGCCAGGACAAATCCATTTCAAAAACACCGAATCGTTTCTCTTTATCAGAAATTAGGTGAAATCGTTGCCGTCACCGGTGACGGAGTCAATGATGCCATTGCTCTAAAACAGGCCGACGTCGGGGTGGCGATGGGGTTGGTTGGGACCGATGTTGCCCGTGAAACGGCAGATATGGTCATTACTGATGATAATTTTGCCACAATTGTCACGGCCGTTGAGGAAGGAAGAAATATAATTAACAGCATAAAAAACGCCATCAAATATTTACTTGCCTGCAATGTCTCAGAGGCGGTGGCTTTATTAATTGGGCTAATTCTGGGACTGCCAACTCTTTTTTATCCCATTCAACTTTTGTATATCAATTTAGTGACCGACGGTCTACCGGCTTTAATATTGGCTTTTTCGCCTCGAGATCCAAATCTAATGTCGATTACTCCAGAAAAAGAAATGGTCTTATTGAAAGGAAAAGATCAGTCGTATATTGGGGCGGTTGGAACGGTCGGGGCGATTATTGTCACCGCTTCATATTTTATTTTTTCCGGTCAAAAACTTGGTGGAACAGCCGTTTTTTCAGTACTCACTTTGATTCAGTCATTTGTCTTTGTTGATCTCTGGTTGAGCCATCGTCATATTCATGAAAATATAAAACACCTGTTTTCTCCATTATTTTTATTAGCTTTTATTTTACCGCTAATTTTTCAATATATTATTTTAAGCCACCCGATTTCAGCCGGTATATTTAGAATAAATCCAGTTACAAATCTTCTATATTTTGAATTTGTTGGTCTTTCAATGCTTGTCCTTACAGGGATATTTTTTGTAAAAAAAGTAATTAAATTAAGGTAGTCTAATGAATTATTTTTGAGCGATGAATCGCTCCACTACATTTATAATCGCCTCTGCATCAATTTCTTCATAATGGAGCAGTTCATCAGGAGAGCCCGAACGGGGAAGGTGTCGGACGCATAAATGAACAAAATTCGAAATTCGAATATCGAAATTCGAAACAATTTTAGAATTTTTTAAATTTAAATTTTCAAAACGTTTTGAATTTGTTTCGTATTTCGTATTTCGTGCTTCGGATTTACTTAATACAGCTAAAACCTCCTCGCCGATTCCGCCGGCCGGATAGTGGTCTTCGACGACGATGATATTATGACAGTTATGGGTTAGTTGGTTAATGGTTACTTGGTCAATGGGTTTGACAGAATAAACGTCGAGGACGACCACTTCAATGCCGGATTTTGCCAGCTCTTTTTGCGCCTTCAACGCCTCGTGTAAAGTCACTCCTGCTGCAATTATTAATGTCTTCACTTTAAGAACTTTAGAGACTATATTAACTTTATGAACTTTACTTCCACCAATATGGAATTCTTCTTTTTCCCCGTAAATCACCGGAGTTGTTTTTCTATTTGTCCTTAAATAAAATAATCCGTCATTTTTTGCCATAATCTGGGTTAATTTAAAAGCAGAGACAGCGTCTGAAGGGTATAAAATTGTACTATTGAGAATGCTTCTAAACATTGAGATATCTTCCAATCCCATTTGAGACGGGCCGTCAGGACCAATTGATACTCCGCAGTGGCTCCCGACGATTTTTAAATTTGGAGCAGAATATTGAGCCATCCTTATTTGATCAAATCCCCGGGTTAAAAAGGCGGCAAAAGTTGATAAAAAAGGAATAAAGCCCATTTTAGAAAGTCCAAGTGCCGTCGTTATCATATTTTGTTCGGCAATAAACATCTCAAAATATCGGCTCGGAAATTTTTTGGCAAACTTTTCCGAATAAGTAGAGTTGGACATTTCCCCGTCCAAAGCGACGATCTTTTCGTCAACGTCACCTAAAGCCAAAAGTGCGTCACCGTAGGCCAGACGGGTGGCAATGAGATCACCCTTTTTGAAATTCGTTGAAATTCGTTGAAATTCGTTGAAATTCGTTGTTGCTTTTTGTTTAATTTCTATTAATTTCAATAAATTTCTATCAATTTCTTTTATTTTTGGCGGTAGGATTTTTCCTCTCACTTTAAAGTCGACTTTCCCCAATTCTTTCAGTGCCGACTGTAACATATCCTTTGGCACCGGCTTCCCGTGCCAGCCCTCTTTATTTTCTAAAAAAGAAACACCCTTACCTTTTATTGTGTGGGCGAGAATTATTGTGGGTTTTTGTAGAGACGCAAAATTTTGCGTCTCTACGTACGCATTAAATATTTTTTTCAAATCATGGCCGTCATCAACAACAATAGTTCTCCACCCAAACGCTTCAAATCGCATTTTATAGGTTTTCAAATCCCAGCCGAGCATCGTCTCGGTACTTTGGCCTAATCGATTAATATCTGCAATTGCAATTAAATTATTAAGTTTATAGTGCGAGGCAATCTGGACCGCTTCCCAAACCTGGCCTTCAGCCATTTCGGAATCACCGAGTAGGACGAAGATATTAGGAACAGATGATTGAGGATAGACGGTAGAAGATAGTGGTAGATGATTGAGGTTAGAAGATTGATTTTTCTCTACTTTCGATTTTCTATCTTCTACTCCTACCTTCCACATTCTATTTTCTATCGTCAATCTTATTCCGAGTGCCATCCCGACGCCGGCTGAAAGGCCTTGTCCGAGCGAACCGGTTGCCACATCGGCATATTTAAATCTGAAAGTCGGGTGCCCTTCAAGATCAGAATCTATTTTTCGAAGAGTCATTAATTCTTTTGGTGAAATTGCTCCAGCCACGTGGTACAATGCATAAATTAAAGGTGAGGCATGACCTTTAGAAAAGATGACCCGATCGTTAATGAAACTTTGGACACCCTTGGGGTGGTCGAGGTCAGCCTTAAAGAAACCACCGAAGAATAAGGTTGTCATTAGCTCGACTGCAGATAAAGAAGTAGTCGGATGACCAGACCCGGCCTCAGTCGTTGAAGTCAAAATATCGTAGCGAATCAGTTTGCAAAGTTTTTTTAATTTATCTTCCATTTTCTTATTATACATTACTGATTTTTTCACAAAACTAATCTTTGATTATTTCTTCATGACCATAAATATTTATTCCATTTTTTCCGCCATTCTTTACCACATGAAGAGCGGTATCTGCATTGTTTAATAATGTATCTAATGTAACTAATCTATCATCATTTGCGGGCAAGGATGATAGTCCGAATGACATAGTAATATAAGGAAGCGGTTGTCCTTTATGTTGTAATTTAAGTTGGCTAATTTTTTCTTGAAGATCGTGTATGCGATCAATAACAACTCTTGGTGTAACACCTGGTAAAATAAATACAAATTCCTCACCGCCATAACGGCAGGAAATGTCTGATCCACGAAATAATTCTTTAAAAATTTTTGCTAACTGGACTAATACCAAGTCGCCAGCTGCATGACTAAAATCATCATTAAATTTTTTGAAAAAATCTATATCACACATTACAACTTGGAGTAGCGTATTTGATCGTCTAGCCTCATTAATTCTTTGGTTAAGCGACTCTTCCATATAGCGGCGATTATATAATCCGGTCAGAGGATCTCTGATTGCTTGTGAACGAAGCTCCTCTTGTAATCGGGTGTTTTCAATCGCCATTGATAGATGGCCGGAAATCACCCTTAATAATTTAATATATTGTTTAGTAAAAGAGTAGGGTATAGCATTATACAAATGAAGAAAGCCAGTAACTATTTGTGACCCGTTTTGTGTTTTTTTACTAAAGGCACTCCTATTAAAGAGGCGATCCATTCACTACCCGGCTTTTTTTGCCAACGAGGATCGGTCGCGGTGTCTTGTATAATAATTGGTTCCTTAGACTCAATTATTTGTAAAATGTGAGGTAAGATAGGAATACTCTGACCTGTGACATCAACACCATTTTTTGAGTGACCGTGACTTGCAATTACTCTTAAATTACCAGCTTTATCATCAAGTAATAAAATACTTAAAGCATCACATGGTATTAATTGTTGAATAGGTTTAAATATACCATCAGCTATCTCTTGCATACTATGCCCGTTAGTAAGGAGCGCTTGACCAAGTTCAATCATTATTTGTTTTTGTTGGGCCTCCCTTGTAATTGCAGATAATTGTTTCATTGTGATTGTGTTAGTACCATCGTCATCAGGTACGATTATGTGTTGGACTCCAATGATTTTTTTTCCTTTATCATCAAATATTGGACTTGCTGTTTTGCTTACAGCTTGACCAGGATCAATTGGAAGCACTGTATTTGAAAGTTGCCTTGTAGTTATGGGGCAGTCTTGGCATGGTTCGGGAAAACCAAACAACTCAAAGCATTTTGGTAATACTTGGCCGGCCAATCCAAATGATCCTAATGAAGGAAGCAGCCTCATTGCTTCAGGATTTGCTGCTTGAATGATACAGTCACTGCCTGTAACAATAATTCCCATTGGAGCCTGGTCAAAAACAGTTTTTGGATCAATAATTTCTGGCATAAAATAAGCATTATATCTTATTAATAATTTAAATGCACGTAATTGATATGTTGTATTATATATGAAATCCTTCTAATTTACTATAAGATAAGATATTTACCCTTCTACAGTAGAATTTTAACCTTCCAAAGTCGAAGTATCTCATCTCTTGACATTTTCTGATTTTCTGATATTCTGAAAGTATGAACGATATTCAAACTACTGCTATCATTAGAAATAGGGGACAATTGACTATTCCCGACGTTATACGACGTGCTTTTGATTGGATGAAGACAGAATCAGTGGTCAGAATTATTTATCGTTCGCCTCAAGAGATTGTCATTACACCTTATGTTCAGGAAAAAGTAAAAAAAATAAACTGGAAAAAAATATGGGCCGCCATTGCTGAAGCTCGTGCCATTTCATCGAAAGGAAAAAAAATAAGTCTTTCAGAATTTGTAGTTAAAGATCGTCAGCAACATAGAATATAAAAAGTGGAAAACACTAATATTTTTATCATCGATTCATCAGTGGCATTGAAGTGGCTTCATAAAGTGAATGAGAATTACCTTGACCAGGCAGATTTGATTATGAAGAAAGCTCAAGAAAGCGGGGTCACTTTAGTTATGCCGGAATTAGCTAAGTATGAAATAGGAAACGCATTATTATATAAAAATTTAGAACTTCCTGTTTTTCTACGGCTTATTGAGAGATTCTATGTTTTGCCGATCCAATTTATGCAGGAAGATGTTACTTTAGCACAAATAACGATTGGAATAGCCTATAAATATAAAATAACTTATTATGATGCTTCATTTATGGCGCTTGCCATAAAATTAAAAGCAACATTAATTACCAATAATCCAAAACATCAAAGAAAAAACATTGAAGACATTAAAATAATTGATTTAAAAGATTATTTATAGATCTCATGCGTTCCGAGGTCAATGAAACCAACAGTCTTTTTGTCTATAAACTCAAAAAGAATATGTAGATGATAATCGACAGAAAATGACCAATAAGAGGAAAGTTTTCCGGTTAATTTGTGAGTTTTTAAAGAAGGATTAAACGGGTTATCAATAAATTTAGCAATAGTTTTTTCGATTTTATTATGATTGGAAGAATATTTCTTGATTGATTTTTTGAATGAAGACGAGTAGAAGACCGAAGTAATTTTCATATTATTCAAATAATTCGCTTATTGATTTCATTTTCTTTAGTTTTTTTTCCACCTTTTCTTTTTTATAATTTGAAATAGCTAAAAGTGCTTCCTTTTCATCATAAACTTGAATTTTTTCCATTATTGATTGATAAAGATCAGGTGTTAAAATTATTGCTTCCAGATCATTTTTTTTCAAAATTAAAAGAGGTTTTTGACTTGTTTTAAGAGTTTTCAAAAGAGCAGGATAGTTCCTTTGTAAGTCAGAGACAGAAACAAATTGTGGAATATAGGATATATTATTCATAATAAATTACATAATAACATACATAGAATAATTGTCAAGAAGGAATCATTAATCGTCGAGTGTCGAAGTGTCTCCGACGGGTTGACCGAGTTCTTTGGCCTTTAAAACTCTTCTCATAATTTTTCCTGATCTAGTTTTGGGAAGTTTATCAACAAACTCAATTTCATCAGGGGTGGCGATCGGTCCTATCGATTTGCGGACGGTTTGGACCAATTCGGCCTTCAATTCGTCCGATGGTATTACTCCTTGTTTAAGAATAATAAAAGCTTTAATTGATTCACCTTTCACTTCGTGAGGTTTACCGATGACGGCCGCTTCGGCGACTTTTGGATTTGAAACAAAAGCCGATTCAAGTTCGGCTGATCCAAGTCGATGACCGGAAACCTTGATAA
>PEVZ01000016.1 GCA_002779665.1 Candidatus Roizmanbacteria bacterium CG06_land_8_20_14_3_00_34_14
GTCCGCCAGGGGTTTTTCGCCCACACCAGAGAGTATTTTCAAAAACTCTGGCAAACCTTAAATCCCGCCGGTATTGCCCATCTCCTGCGCGCTTATACCGGCGATCAGACCCTGGCGGTCTTTATGGTCTTTGTTTTTAACCAAACCCTCTACTATCCCTACGGTGCCTCTACTAGGCAGTCTAAAGAAGTCATGGCCCCAAACTTACTCATGTGGGAAACTATCCGCTTCGGCAAAAAGTCAGGCTGCACTAATTTTGACATGTGGGGGGCACTGGGGCCAAGCCCGGACCCCAACGATCCCTGGTATGGCTTTCATCGGTTCAAGGCCGGTTACGGCGGCCGGCTGGTTGAATTTTTGGGTACCTACGATTTAGTTTTCAATACTCCGCGCTATTTGCTTTTCCGGCAACTGGATAATCTCAGGCCGCTGGGCTTAAAAATTAAAGCGAATTTAAGACGGTGGCTAAAATGACCAAAATTACTTCCCAACCAAACCGCACTCATGAAGTCAAAAATAAACCTTGGTGCGACGGCACCCATAAAACCAACGGCTTCAAATCGGATAAGTAATTTTAGACTTGACAGTCATTTACCAACATGTTATGGTGTATACACTATGAATTACACAATGGCGCGTGTTCAAGTTTATCTCGATCCCCAGGATGTGGATATTCTGGACACCATTGCCGAAAAAGTCAGAATTAAACGCTCCCAGATAATCCGTGATCTGACCAAAACAGTTGCCCTGCGTTATTCCCAAGTGGCCCAATTATTAACCGCTAAAAAATCCTTAAAAAATCCTTTACTGGAACTGGGCGGAATTGAAGTCAGCAAAACCGGCCGGGCCAGTATCAATGTTGATGAGATCTACTCCCAGACTTAGACATAAGCGTATTTTTATCGACTCCAGTGCCTGGATTGCTTACATGCTAAAAGGTGAGCCTAATCATCAAGCAGTCTTTGATTATCTGACCGGTGAAATCCGTCTTAAAAGCAAACTTTTCACCAGCGATTATGTGCTAGACGAGACCTTCACCAGGTTATTAAATACCCAAGGAATAACCACGGTAAAAAATTTTAAAACTCATTTGTCGCTGACAGAAAAACAGGGTCAATTATTGGTGTTTTGGACTGATGAAACATTATTCACTCGATCTTGGCCATTGTTCCAAAAATTTGCCGGGCACAAACTATCTTTTACCGATGTCACAATTTTTACTTTAGTCAAAGATTTCAAGCTTGACGAGGTTTTATCCTTAGACCAGGGCTTTAAAAAAGTCGGCCTCACCGTCCGGCCGCTACTGTGATTGTCGCCTTGGGAGCTGAAAAAAATCTTGCCCTCAACGGTCGCCGCCTGTGCCGGAGAGGTGGAAAGTTATCTAAACCAATTTCAATTGTTCGGTTTTGAGTTGGGGCAGACCTTCAGGCCAGCAGTGGTGCAGATATTCACAATCAACGCATTTCCGGTAATCGGTGGTGCGGTTAAAGTTTAACGATCTAATTTCTTTCATGATCGACCGGATGGTTTCTTTAAGCTCACCCACCTCATCGTCGCTGATTAAAAACTTTTCCTGCCTAAACTTGCCGGTCTTTTTGTTGGGCTCGACAAAATCGAGCATGGTTTCCCTAACTTTTAAGGGAAAACTTTTATCCAAGCTGGCCAGTAACTTATAAAAAACCAATTGCCGGAAATAATCTAAATTCGCTTTTTTGGTCTTGCCCAAAATCTGATTTCTGGTTTTAGATTGCCCGGTTTTATAATCCACCACCCGGACGGTTTTATCGCCTTGGTCGATTAACTCAATCTTATCCATTTTGCCGGTTAGGGGAATATCTTCTAAAAACACTTTGCTCCAGCCGTAGCCGAAAAACCGCTCGACAAACAACGGCTTTTTAAACTCATCCTGATAATTATCATAGTAGGCCGACAAAATCTGCCGGCCTTGTTTCAAACGGATGGCCAATTCTGTTTCGGTTAAAACCTCTTTTTTAATGGCAATCTCAAATTGTTCCAGTAAATAACTTTTCCCCGGATGTTGATCGTTTTTAATAAAGCTTTTATGGAATAATTCCAAGGCTTTATGGACGGCCGAACCGAACGAAAAATAAGCGGCTTTAGCCCGGGGGACCCGGACTAACACATTTAATTTAAATTTGTAAGCGCAGGTTAAATAAGTATTGAGCGCCGTCGCCGACAGCCGGAAATTATTCACCAGTGACTTCAACCAGTCGTTTTCGGCAATCGTCGGCTGGAGCAGCTTCGCCGGCTCGAGCCACTGCCGTAAAACCGTTTTGGCCTCGCCGGCTAAACGCGGCTCCTCAAATTGCTGGTATTTTTTGGGGATCTCGGTTAAAAACATGCTTGGCACCGCTTCTTTCAAGTAATCGCCCGCTAAATACCGTTCGCTGTAAGTTAAATACACCTGGTTTTTAGCCCGGGTTAAAACCACATAAAACAAACGCCG
The DNA here is from genome assembly GCA_002779665.1 of Candidatus Roizmanbacteria bacterium CG06_land_8_20_14_3_00_34_14. Lineage (GTDB taxonomy): Bacteria > Patescibacteriota > Microgenomatia > UBA1406 > GWC2-37-13 > GWC2-37-13. The sequence goes on from PEVZ01000016.1 coordinate 2,468, forward strand.
TTCGTCCTCGTTTTTTTCTTTCTTGGCCGAATCGGTATTGGCCAAAATCCCCGACGGCAGTTTGATCATCTCCCGGGTCGGATTATTGCCCCACTTGCCATCGACTGCTTTAACAATAAAAACGTATTCCCATTCCCGGCCTTTAGCTTTATGGGCGGTCGACAAGCTCACCGCCTGAGCTTTAATATCCAAATCCTGTTCGCTGATAATCAACCGGTTGCCAACCATCAGCTCCAGCGCGTTTAAAAACTTCGGCAAATTCAGTTGGTGGTCGGCAGCGTTTAATTTTTTAATTTCACTAAACAAGGAGTTAAGCCGGTTTAACAAACTGACGCTGTCATCCCGGCTGATAATCCAATCCAAAAACCCGGATTCTTTGACCAACTTTTCAAACCACTGGGAAAAACTCAACCGGCTGTCAGCTTGCTGCCACCGGGCCAACTGATTAATAAATTGGATAAATGGTTCATCCGCTTTGCCGTCCAAAATTAAATCCGCCATGGATTTTTTTGCGTTGCTGGCCGAACGGGCCAGTTTTAAAATTGCCAGCGCATCCAGCTTAAACCAGGCATAATGCATCAAGGTAAACAGCTCCATGTCTTCCAGGTTGCGGGCAGATAAACCGATGACTTTTAACAGCACGATTAATTGGTTAATCACCGGATCGGCTAAAACATTGGCGCCGCCTTCGATTTCTACCGGAATATCCAGTTTGACCAGCATATCGGCAAACACTTTGGCATCAGCATTATGGCGGTATAGCACGGCGATATTTTCCGGCTTGGTGCCGGCCTTGATTAAATCTTTTATTTTCCGGCCCACCCAGTAAGCTTCGACTGTTTCTGACGGTAACTTCACCACAACAAGCTTGGTTGATTTCAATCCCGGCTGGGCTTTTAATTTAGCTTTGGCCGTAGCCACCACGTCCTCGATCTTTAACTTATTTTTAGCAATCAGTTCCCGGCTGGCATCAAGAATCAGCTGATGTGACCGGTAGTTCTGATCCAGAGTAATCACCTTAGCCGCCGGGTAAGTTTTAATAAATTGGATGGCGTTTTCCAAAGATGCGCCCTGAAATCTGTAAATTGATTGGTTAACGTCTCCAACCACAAACACGTTCGCCTCTTTGCCCCAATATTCTGCCAACAAATTAATCACCTGGTTTTGGGCCGAGTTAGTATCCTGGTACTCGTCGATTAAAAAATAATGCAGCCGCTCCTGGAAGGTCCGGCGCAAATCCTGATCACGCGTAAACTCTCCCGCGACAAAATTAATCATGTCTTCAAAATCATACCGGCCTCTTTCGGTTAAAGCTTTTTGGTAGAGCGAGTAAGTTTTCAACAGCTCCTGATTTTTATTGTTTTGGTAAATTTCCTCTTTGGTTTTATTGGACGACCCGGCTAAAATTGGTTTTAATTTTTCCGGGGTCACCGCTTCGCGTTTTAAATCCTGAATCGCTTTAATTAAAAACCCGGTGTAATAATACGGGGAGTTAGCCGGCTTTAAATAATTAAAGTCATGGTTTTTTAAAATTGCTTCAAAAATTTCCACCCGTTCCAAGTCGGCCAGCGGCTCGGTGGTGGCCGAAATCGCAAACCGGTCCGGAAACTCCTGGATCACTTGGGAACAAAAAGCGTGGAAGGTGGCAATATTGACGTAATAGGCCGCTTCGCCGATCGTCGCGATCAACCGCTCCCGCATGGCTTTAGCGCCGGACTCGGTAAAGGTCAGGGCTAAAACTGCACCGGGGTCAGTATCGGTCTTTTTTAAAATAGCGGCAATCCGCTCGGCAATAATCTGGGTTTTGCCCGTTCCCGGCCCGGCAATCACCATCACCGGTCCCTCGATGGTCTCCACCGCCAATTGTTGGGCTTGATTTAATTTCATCGCAAATCTTTATAAAACCAAATAGTGTCGATATACTTGCCTCGATAAAATACAGATCGTGGATCACGACAGTTTTGTTTAAACCCGAGTTTATTGTAAAAATTAATCCCGGCTTTATTATTGGCAAAACAGTTTAAAACCACTTGTTTAATTCCCATCTTTTCTTTGGCCAGTTTAATCGTTTCTTTGGCTAATTTAAAACCGATACCCTGACCGCGGCATTCTTTAGACAAAACTATGCCGAAAAGGCCAACATGCCCCTGCCTCTTCCCCTGTTTTTCAATATCGCAGCTGCCCAAATATTTCTCTTCGTCAAACACGCCGATTTTAACCAACTTCTTTTGTCTGATTTTTTTAGGCAATTCTTTAAAATACTGCTTTTCCTCTTTCAAAGAAACCGGCTCGGCGGCATTCAGCATTATAAAGGTATCTTCTTTTTCAATTGATTTTACCCAACGGTAAACCTTTTTAAAATCCACCGACTTCAACTGCCGGAAAACAATTTTTCTACCTGATTTTAACTTAATTACTTGCATAGGTTATTACACTTTTTGCCGCACGTACGTCATGAAGTGTAACATTATTATTAATCATTTTTTGGTGATTTCTCTGTCAGCTCCAGTTGACGCGACGAATCCAGTTTTTGGCCCAAAAGCGAGAAACTTTTGGCGGCGCTGGAAAACGAATTATAAGCGTTATTAATATGCCTGCCTAAAACGTCAAACGCGCTGCCGGTTTTGGCATAATCTTTTTGCACCGCCCGCAGCAGCCGGAAAATCTCCCGGGTTTTAGTCTCGATTTTTTGGCCCTCAAACGACAGCAGTAGACTTTGCAAGACCAAATATAAGGTGTTGGGCGACACCGGGTAAATCCGCTGGGCTTTGGCAAATTCTAAAAGTTCCGGCGTTCCGGCAATCTCGTGATAAACCGACTCGGACGGAATATACATAATTGCCAAATCCAGCGTCCCTTCTTCCGGCAAAATGTATTTTTTGGAAATTGCCTCAATGTGCTTTTTGACATCCCGGCTAAACTCTCTTTTAGCCTGTGCCCGTTCTAACTTGCTGTCCGCCGTAGTCATTTTTCGGAAATTTTCCAAAGGGAATTTGGAGTCGATCGGCAGAATGCCGGCACTGGTAATTATGGCCGCGTCAACTTTGTCGCCGGATTTAAACGAATACTGCAAATGAAAACTTCCCCGGGGAAATGATTGAGCAATTAAGTCTTTTAACACCTGCTCACCGATATTGCCGCGGAGCTTGGGCGACTGTAGAAATACCTGGAGATCGCGCATCGACCGGCCTAACTCGTTCATTTGGCCGACTTCCCTGGCCACCTGGGCAATATACCGGGAAGCATTATCCAGGCGCTCGTTTAAGTTCGGTGACAGTTTTTGCAAACTATCAATGATTTTGACTAAATTATCATCGGGTTTCAAACGCCATCCCAGCCACCAAATTGATCCTAAAAAAACGATTACCGCCGCGATTGCCAATAAATAAAACTCTGGAGTCATAGGTAAATAAATTGTAACATAAAGCTATGCGTCCAAGGCGAAAAAATTACCTCCCTACTTTAATCTTAATTGTAATTTTGTGGAGCCTTTTAGGCCTGATGCTTTTCTTTGTCGAACCGGAGCTCGTAAAAAACATTCTCTTGCCCGGGCTTTATTTGCCGTTTTTTCTGCTGTTCTTCCCGGCCGGTTTTTTTAGCCTGGCGGTAATTTTAGGCAATCCCCGCCGCGGCCTGCTGGTAACCATCGGCCTGACTTGCTGGTTAATCTTGCGCCTCTACCAGTTAGATAACGGCTTGAATTTACTGTTAATTTTAGGTATTCTGATCGTGGCGGATCGTTACTTTAATTAATTAAAGTATGCAATTATCTAAACACGGCGTCAGCCGACCAATCGAAAAAAAGATTTATAAATCTCTCTACCGGGTTTTGGCGGATATTAAACAACCGCGGTCAGTCGAAATATTTTTTACCGGCATTTTAACCGAAACCGAGAGAGTGGCTTTAGCCAAACGCCTGGCCATCGCTGTTTATCTTAAAAAAAATAAATCGTACCAAGTGATTAAAAATGAACTCAAAGTCTCTTCGGCCACCATCGCCACGGTTCAAAACTTAATGATCGAAAATAATGAGGGCTTAAATAACGCCCTAAAAGCTATCGAGGCCGACGAGTGGGCGAGTAAATTAACCCGAAAAATTTCAACCGTGGTCAAGGGTTGGTTTAACTAATAAAGCCTAACCCCAGCAGTCCAACAATAATCAAGTAGGCCGCGATCAGATAATTTAGAAACCTCGGGAACATCAGAATCAGTATTCCAAAAACTAAAGATGCCAAAGGGCTCAAGTTTGTAAAAGAAAGACTCATGTCTTCTCACCTCCATTCAAATAATCATATTCGCTCTATCTGTTTCGCATCTTCCGGCCAAGATAAATAACAACGACGGCACCAATCACGCCCATCAGGAAACCACCGACGACAGCGCCAACGATTCCCAAAACCACATCCATCATCGTCCCTTGACCGGAATTGGTCTTCATCAACACCGAGGCCATCCATCCGGCCAAGGCTCCAAAAATTATCCACCGTATTTTCGACTTCGGTCTTATTCGTCGGCTTCACCATTTGAAATAAGGCCACAATTCCGTAAGCCAAAACCGCATACACGGCCATGGCGATTAAAGTTGACCATTCCAAAATCATGCCTGATGCTCCGGATATTCCCAATATTCCGGCAAATGGGGAGGCAAAAGGACTGCTAATGGCATAGATGAAACTGGTAAACCCGCTGTAAGTATTGGCCCCTAGCAGTTTCAGTAAAACCCTGAAAGCTAATACCACTTCGATAATGCCCAAGATGTACCAAATAACTTGGTAGGTCCGAAAAATGGCTTTTTTCGTCTGGTAATCCTTTTGGGAAGAACCGGTTTCGACTTGAGCCTGCATCATATTTTTTTCACTTTCTTAATAATTGTTACTGGAGGTAAATAACAAACCAAAGCCTTTTCAACCAAATTTGTTAAATTTATATCCTCCGCCACCGCTTGCGCCCGGGACTGTTTAACAATCGCCGGATTTAAAAAAAGAGTCACCCGTTGTTTTTTCTTAGTTGTCATACTTCATATAGTATAATTAATTGTAGTACTTGTCAAGTATCAAGTAATCCAGTATACTGTTAATCATGCTTACACTTATCTTATTTTTAATTGTTGGCGCAGTCATGGTGTATCTGGCACAAAACAATTTGGCACTGGTAACTCTGCGTTTAGGCGCCTATGCCTTTCCCAACATTCCTCTCTTTTATATTATTATTGGTTCTCTGTTGGCCGGGCTGGGTTTGGCTTGGCTTATCTATCTGGTTAATTCAATTTTTATTGCTTTTTCTATGCGCCGGAAGGATACCGCCATCAAAGATGGAAAAAACACGGTGGTTGATTTAACCAAGCAGATTCACCAGCTGGAGTTAGAAAACGAACGGCTTAAAAATAACTCCACCGTTGTTGAACCACAGGACAAAAACGCCCTGTGAAATTTTTTTTAGCCAAACTCTGGAAACGATTAGGCCTGTCAAAAGGTGTCCAGTTATTTTTAATGAAAAAAAAGAAGTTTTGCTGTTTAAACATACGTATCGGCAGCACGCTTGGAGCCTACCCGGCGGTTATTTAAAATCCGGCGAACACCCAAAAGAAGCCCTCGAACGGGAGATAAAAGAAGAGTCCGGCCTAGTCGTCAGTGTTGATGAATCGCTCAAAACCAGAACTGATCGTGATAGCTCTCGTTTAGATATGTGTTATGTCGGTGTCTTTATCGGTGGCGAGTTTACTCCGAGCCATGAAGTGTCTGAATATGGGTTTTTCTCCCAAGACAAAATACCCCTCCTCAGGAGTAATCAGGTTTTCTTAATCGAAGCGGCTCGGCAACAAAAAATGGTTAAATAATTCAACTCCCCCCATTGAACACTTTAAGAACAAAATCAACATTATTACAGATTCAAAGGAACGAGCTAAATACTGTGCTTAATTTGTTTATTCAAAACAGGGCAACTCCTTTCAACCATCTTTGATTAAAATATATAATCATAGTTACTATGGTTCTAGATTTACATCATTGTCACCCATCCTTAATTTCTGAATTACTGCAGTAGATGATCCAGTGTTCTCAAAAATAAGATCAAATTGGCCTGTATTGTGAGTGAAGCTATCAGGTTTAATGACTACTGCAGGAACGTTTTTGTTATTTGTCACTTGTGTTTTTGAACTTCCCACAATGATATCTCCGCCTGCCAATATGCCGCAACCTGCATGGATGTAAGGAGAATTACTATGATTAGAGACCTGCCTATTTTTATTAATGTCAACACTTGCCATTCTCCACCCACTACATCAACAAAAAGTATTCAAGAGGTACTTTTACCACATTACCTTCAATGGCTAATTCGGAGTTACAAATCACCAAACCATATTTACCACCAATCTTCTGAAGTGTCGCTTCAGCCTGACCAGTAGGCTTTTTACCATAGCCAACCTCAATAGCAATCTTTCTTTCAGGCAAACTTAAAACAAAATCGGCTCCTCCAGCAGCACTATCATAAAAAATTGGTGATGACAGTTTTTGCGCAAACTCACGATATAAAACTAAGGCAATAACATCCTCCATATACATGCCCTTGTGACTGAGAAATGCATTTTCACCTTCAACGATAGTCAATAAAGCATGACGAACCGCAGGGGTCATAAAATGATATTTAGAAGGCTTTCTAACTTTTTTGTAAGTTGAACCATATGGATACACCCTGATCAACACCTCAGCTTTTTCTAAAGCTTCTAACACATTAACCAATGTCACTAGCGAAATCCCCTGAAGACCTTTCGCCAAACTAGTAATACTAACTTCTCCACTACCAGCGATCATCAGAAGAATGTTTTTAATAGCTGCCAAAGTTGCATTATCAAACTTGCCCAATTCCGGCAGGTCGCGTTCCACAACTCTGTCAATTTGTTGATTGGTTAGTGTGTAAACTCGCTGTTCATCTTTAATTGTCAAGGCATATGGCATTGTTGAATAGCGTAAATAACGGTCAATTTCCAAGGTCTCAATTCCGAACCAATACTTCTTAACTTGAGACTGAAACTTTAAGAGCTGTGTGTAGCATTCATCGGCACTATTGCTGTACATCAAAGTTTGTTTGAGTGCTTCTTTCAAACCTTTGACTGGAAACTTTACTTGCACCGTTTTATCTTTAAAAGAGTCATATCTGGTTTTAAGAAGCATGTACTCGGTAAAGTTCATTGGATAAAGCTTTTCGAAAACAACACGACGAGCAAGGTCTGTAGTCGACTGAAGAAACAATGCAGAAGAGCCAGTGCATACTACAAACACCCTCTTCGAACGGTCATAAAGAGTCTTGAGTACTGCCGTCCATTTTTTATCAAAATGGATTTCGTCAATAAAGAGAAAAACGTCATGATCCAGTTTTTCAATAGCTACACCCGTAATCTTTTGGTACTCTTCTAAAACGGTATACAGATCTGATCCCAATTCGTTTACCACCTGGTCTGCCGAAACATACAGCATGTCCTTAGCAAAACGAGGAAAATATGTCAGATAAAGCTGTGCCAATAGAGTTGTTTTCCCCACACCTCTTAATCCTGGCACACTCACTATTCTTACTTCCTTTTCCCCTGCAATAAAATCATTAATGAGCTTTTGCACCCGAATGTACATATTTCGAGTAAGGTATTTGTTGCCTTGTTCGTCCTGTGTGTAGGTTCGAAGCAAGGCAGGAGCTCTATTAAGCTGGTTTTGAAGGTAACGATTAACCTGAATATTGTTCATACTTTTCTTCACTAACTAACCATCATAGTAACACCATTTACTGTTATAGTCAACTATAGTAGAGAGGTTTTAGAAGGTGTTTTCCAGGCTAAAAACTCCCAAATCTCTGTTTGAACTAT
>PEVZ01000006.1 GCA_002779665.1 Candidatus Roizmanbacteria bacterium CG06_land_8_20_14_3_00_34_14
AAAAATATTAAAACTAATTTTGGAGAAATTGATTTTAAATTAGAAATTGTTATATTATTAAATTGTTATTTGGTCGTCATCCCCGTGAAGACGGGGATCTAGAACTTTAGTATGAAGCATATACCAAAAATTGCAATTTTTGAAGGGAAAAAAATTAGGAGACAGTGGGACGAGAAACAGGAAAAATGGTTTTTCTCTGTGGTGGATATTATTCAAGTGTTAACAGATCAAATTGATTTTACTCGTGCTAGGAAATATTGGAATAAACTTGCCGAAAGACTTCGAAAAGAAGGAAGCCAGGTGGTGACAAAATGTCACCAACTGAAAATGCAGGCAAGTGATGGCAAATTTTACAAAACTGATGTTTCAGATGTGGAAACTCTACTTCGTCTTATTCAAACAGTTCCGAGTCCAAAGGCAGAACCAATAAAACTATGGCTTGCAAAAGTTGGTTATGAAAGAATTCAAGAAACAACAGATCCGGAAAAATCGATTAATCGTGGGAGGATAAATTGGCAAAGACTTGGTCGAAGCGAAAAATGGATCCAACAAAGGATGATGGGACAGGAAATCAGAAATAAGCTAACTGATTATTGGAAGAAAAATGATGTCAAAGAAAAAGATGAATATGCAATTTTGACAAATATTATTCATCAAGAGTGGAGTGATCTGACAATAAAGGAACATAAAAAATTAAAAAAATTAAAAACGCAAAATTTACGTGATCATATGACAGATGCAGAATTAGTTTTTACAGCTTTAGCCGAACTTTCAACTCGTGAGATTTCAGAAAATATGGAAACAAAGGGTTTAGAAGAAAACAAAATTCCTGCCAAAAAAGGTGGTCGAATTGCCAAGAATGCCAGATTAGAGCTAGAACAGAAAACAGGAAAAAAAGTCGTCTCACAAGAAAATTATTTTACTCAACAAGACCAACAAAAATTAAAGAATAGATAAAAGAAATAAATAGCAGCCTAACTGTATTACCGTTTAATCGATAATACAAACTGTTCAATCGATTAATCGATTGAACAATAAATGTTACTGGTAGTTAATATATAATAAGTATATGGATAAAAATATCAGACGATGGTTAAAAATACTTCTTGAAACTGATATCCCCTTTCAATTTGTTTCTATTACAGGTTTTCCAGTTATAAAAAATTTATGTTTAGAATTAGGTTTGCCAGCACCAACAATTATTGCCGGAAATATAATTATTGGAAAAATTAAAACATGTGATCTACTTTTAACATCACATCTTGATGAACTTTCCTTTGGTTTTAAACACTTAGACGTTGGAGGTGGTTGGATGGCGCCTTATCATCTTTATACCCCAGCTAAATCTAAATCAGAATTGACGATTATTGGAATACGCAACAAAAAAACCTCAGTTATTGGCCGAGGTATATTAGTTGATAAAGACGGTAGTCCATTCTGCGAGACAAATATTAATTTAGAAGTAGGTGATCGCGCAGTTTATGATTATCCGGTTACGATTTCAAATAATTTAATTAGCGGGAAAGCCATTGATAATAGAGCAGGAATATTAATATGTCTTCTTTCGTTAAAAAACCTATTAGATAATGGACTGTCAGTGGCAATAGCATTAACAGACGGAGAAGAACATATACCAACAGGTTATTTCAGCCGTTATTTTCCTCACTTACTTTCTTATCTAAAAAAAGGATGTGAAATATGTTTTATTGACGGAATATATAAAGAAGGATTGGCATCAGCCGGAGTAAAGGAGTTGCCTACAAGTGCATTAGTAATTCCTCATTCCAGTTACGGTAAAGGATATATTGTACCGCCTTTAACCTGGGGTTGGTTGAGGGATGAGATGGTGCCTCAAGCTCAAAAAGAAGATATAAAAGTACAGATATGCCCTGCTTATTATAGTCGGGGTGACGACTGGGGATTAGTCACAAATCCATCAACACAAAATAACATAGAAGGTTTTTTCATAAGCTATGGAGCTTGGGGCGACCGTGGTTATGAACCACCACTAACAATAGATTTAGAATCTATAGATAATTGCGTCAAATTTACAACATTTGTAGCAGAAAAAAAGTTACATAAATAAGTGTATTTTTAGTATGGACTCTCCTCTACAAGAGAATGACAGATTACTACCATGTAATATTAGAGAGTAGTAATAATATAAGACTTTCTATTGATAAATTGAGCTTGGTCTGATATTTTAAGTTAATATGGGTGATGTTAATTTCTCTGTGAATAATCTACGACAATTTTTAAGCATTAAAGACGCTAGTGTTTGGGCGAGTGATTATTTAGATAAAACTATAAGTGAATCAAACATTTCCTATTTAATTCAATACGGTAAAGTCAAAAAATACGGTAATAACGGCTCTACTTTAATCAGCATTAAAGATTTAAAAGATTATTACTTAACTTTTAATGGTCAAAGAGAAATCGATTGGAAAAAAAAGTTAGGAAGTGATTTAAATTGGAGCTTGTCATTTGATAATTTAAGAGAGACAGATACTACTAAACATGTTCATCGACTACATCCGTATAAGGGAAAATATATCCCTCAATTGGTTGAATATTTTATAGACTCTCATGTAGATCAATTTAAAAAGGATATTTATTTTAAAAAGGGAGATATAATTTTAGATCCATTTTCAGGGTCTGGTACAACGTTAGTACAAGCTAATGAATTAGGAATTCATTCTATTGGAATTGACATCTCACGATTTAATAATCTTATTTCAGAAATTAAATTATTAGATTATGATTTTGAGTCACTTTCTACAGATATCAATAATATTTGTAAAAAAATAAATGACTTTGAAGAAGACAAAAAAATATTATTATTTGAACAGGAATTGAATAATGAAATCTATAAATTTAATTATAAAAATTTTCCATCTCCTGAATATAAATATAAAATCCAAAAAAAAGTAATTGATGAAGGAATATATTTTAAAGAAAAAGAAAGGGACTTTTTAATTATTTATCAAAGATTAATTAATTTGTATAAAATTGAACTAAATCAAAATAATAATAAAACATTTTTAGATAAATGGTATATAAAAAATATAAGAAGTGAGATTGATTTTATCTTTGATTTAGTAAAAAAAATTAAAAATGTAGAAAATAAGAAAATATTATCCATAATATTAAGTCGAACAATCAGATCTTGCAGGGCAACAACACATTCAGATCTTGCAACTTTAAAAGAACCACAGGTAACTTCTTACTATTGTTTTAAACATAAAAAAATCTGTAAGCCTTTGTTTACTATTAAAAATTGGTTTAACCGTTATGTAATAGACTCTCTTAATCGACTTAAAGATTTTAATAAAATTAAAACTAAGGCATATTTTGCTACGATAACAGGTGATTCGCGAACGGTAGATATTTTTGCAGAAGTAAAAAAAAGAAATATTTTTTTTTATGAACTTCTACAAAAACAAAAAATTAAAGGAATTTTTTCTTCTCCGCCTTATGTTGGGCAAATTGATTATCATGAACAACATGCCTATGCTTACGACTTGTTTGGATTTGATCGCAAAGACGAATTGGAGATAGGACCGTTATATAAAGGTCAAGGAATCGAGGCTAAAAATAGTTATGTCAAAGGTATATCTGAAGTTTTATTAAACTGTAAGAAATACCTAAAAAATAGTTTTGACGTATTCCTTGTTGCAAATGATAAATATAATCTCTATCCTTTGATAGCTGAAAAGTCTGGAATGCGGATAGTTAATAAATTTAAAAGGCCAGTTTTAAATCGAACCGAAAGGGATAAATCTCCTTATTCGGAAATTATTTTTCATTTAAAATAAAAATAATATGTCATTGAGTTTAAGGCAAATAGAACAAGTTGAAAATGTATTAAAGAATAGTTTACGTAATAAGTTTCAAAATTATAATCCAGAACCGTCATATATGCCATTTCATACAAGATTATTAGGAAAGGATAGGTTGGCTTTATATTCATTTATTCATTCATTAAATACTAATTTTGGAACAACTATTTTTGAACCCGTAGGTCTTGTTTTAGCAAAACAAAAATTTAAGCAAGCTTGGTCGCAGTATATTGCAGGAAATAAGATTAGTATTCAATCACAGAGAACAATTCAATCAATTATTGATGAATTAAGTACATCGGAAACAACTCCCAATAAACATAAAGAGATAGAAGCATTAAGAAAAGTTTGTCAAAAAGGAACGATGATCAATATCAAGCCAACAAGAATTGATTTGATGGTACAGACAAATGATGATGAATTATTTATTTTTGATATAAAGACAGCAAAACCAAATGTGGGAGGTTTTAAAGAATTTAAACGAACACTGTTAGAATGGGTAGCAGTCATTCTTGCTTTAAATCCAATGACAAAGATCAATTCATTAATTGCGATCCCATACAATCCATACGAGCCAGAGAAATATAATCGTTGGACAATGCGAGGAATGCTTGATTTAAAAAATGAATTAAAGGTCGCAGATGAATTTTGGGATTTTCTTGGGGGTAAGGGCGCTTACGAAGATCTTCTTGGTTGTTTTCAAAGAGTAGGGATAGAATTAAGAAGCGAAATTGACGCGTATTTTAAACGTTTTAATAAATAACTACATTATGGCGCTAATTATTGTTGAATCTCCGACGAAAGCAAGAACTTTTAATTATATTTTAAAATCAACCAAGGAGAACGATAAGAACAATTATTTTGTCTTTGCCTCAATGGGGCATATCCGCGACCTACCAAAAAGTAGAATTGCCATTGACTATGAACACGATTTTAAACCCGATTTAGAGCCGATTTTAAACAAAGAAAAAGTTATTACCCAATTGAAAAAGTTAGCAACTGAAAATCAGGAAATCATTCTGGCGACCGATCAGGATCGCGAAGGTGAGGCAATCTCCTATCACATCGCCTACATTCTTGGTTATATCGACGAGAATTGGCCGTCAATAGGCTTTAAAAAAGGTCTGACCCTAAAAAGGATAGTTTTTCATGAGATAACTCCGAAAGCATTAGCTGAGGCACTGGCAAATCCTGAGACTCTTAGACTTGATTTGGTCAAAGCCCAGATGGCCCGAAGAATCTTAGACCGCGTCGTCGGGTACGAGCTTTCACCATTACTGTGGAAAAAGACCGGCAAGAATTGGCTATCAGCCGGTCGCGTCCAGACGGTTGCTTTGCGCCTCATTGTTGAACGGGAAAAAGAAATTAAAGCCTTCACGACCGAAGAATACTATCAGATATTTGGAGAATTCTTTAAATCCGAAATCCGAAATACGAAATTCGAAACAAATTCTAATGTTCAAAATATTAAAGCAAAGTTGATTTCAAAGGATGAAATTGCTTATGAACAAAAAACGACGATCAAATTATTTGCAGGTGACTACGTTTATACAAAAACATCGATTAACAAAGAAAATGTTGAGTCTATCAAGCAAGATTGTTTGAACGATAAATACAAAGTCTTGGATGTTGAAGAATCGATTGCACCCCGCTACCCAATGCCTCCTTACACGACGTCACTTTTACAACAGGACGCCTATTATAAGCACGGATTTTCATCAAAACAGACGATGCGACTGGCTCAGGATTTATATGAACGAGGTCTAATTACTTACCACCGTACCGACTCGTTTAATTTATCGGCCCGTTTTGTTTTTCCAGCCAAAGAATATATTGAAAAAAAATTTGGTAAGGAATATGCCCTTGAAAAACCGCGCGGATTTAGAACCCGGTCCAAATCGGCTCAGGAGGCCCACGAGGCAATAAGACCAACAAAATTACTCGATGTTAAGGTCGCGTTCAAAGGCAAAAAAGAAGGAAAACTAACTACTAATCACCAAAAACTGTACACTCTGATATTTAATCGGGCGATCGCAACTCAGATGAAAGAAGCGTCTATCAAGACAATCAAAACAACTATTATTTCCGATACAAAATATATTTTTGAAAGCGAACAACAGCAGGTAATTTTTGATGGATTTTTAAAAGTCTTCGATCCTTTTTATGTGAATAGTCATCAGACAATAATTAAATTGGAAAAAGGGGTCGAAATTAAATTAAAATCTCTTGAGGAGAAAGCTTTGCTCAGTAAGGCGCCACCACGATATAATGAAGCATCACTAATCCGGATACTTGAAGAAAAGGGAATTGGCCGACCTTCTACTTATGCGATGATAATCACCTTAATTCAAATAAAAAATTATACTGAAAAAGACGGGCGTTATTTTATCCCAACTTCAATTGGGACTTCAATCTGTGATTATCTTTCTGTCAGTTTTCCAAGTCTTTTCGACCTTTCCTATACCGCCAGTCTTGAGGACGGTTTAGATAAAATTGCCAATAAAGAAGAAGACTATATTAAACTTTTGAAGGATTTCTATATTCCGTTTAAAAAGGAATTAGAAATTCAAAAAGGCAATGACTCGATGTTATCAATAAGTGAAGATATTAAGGGTGTCTGTCCGGAGGATGGGGGGAACCTAATCTCCCGTTTTTCCCGTTTTGGAAAATTCATTGCCTGTGCCAACTATCCGAAATGTAAGTACACCAAGTCAATTGTCAAAGTTGTAAAAAATAGAAAATGTCCGACTTGCGGGGGTCAGGTTGTGGTAAAATTTACCAAGAGTAAGAAGAGATTTTATGGATGTGGAAATTATCCAAAGTGCAAATGGAGCGCCTGGTCGCTCGCAAAACTATGAAATATATATTTATATCCGGTGGGGTTATTTCTGGAATTGGCAAAGGTATTACAGCCGCCTCTATCTCTCTCCTTCTCAAACAATCAGGCTATCGAGTCGCACCCCTAAAGTTCGAGAATTATTTGAATATTGATGCCGGTACGATAAATCCTATTGAGCACGGGGATGTATTTTTGTGTGAGGATGGGACTGAAGCAGATATGGATATTGGCACCTACGAAAAATTTTTAAATGAGGATATGGGTCGCGATAATTTTGTGACAATTGGGGAAATATATAAAACTGTAATTGACCGGGAAAGAAGATTTGAATATAAAGGTGAGGATGTCGAGGCAATCCCGCATATTACCAACGAAATTATCGACAGGATAAATTCCTTAGGTAGAAAAAAGAGAGCTGATGTCGTCGTCATCGAGCTTGGAGGAACCGCCGGAGAATATCAAAACATTTTTTACTATGAAGCGTCACGAATTTTAACTTTAAAAAATCCCGGAGATGTTATTCACGTCCACGTTTCATACGTTCCGACTCCTAATCATCTTGGTGAACCAAAAACAAAACCGACTCAGTTATCAGTCCGTACTTTGAATTCAATGGGAATTCAACCTGATTTTATCGTTGCCCGTTCAGAAAAGATGCTTGATAAAAGAAGAATGGAGCGCTTTGCCCTATTTTGTAATGTCCAGCCGGAAAACATTATATCTAATCCTGACGTTTCCCATCCTTATGAAGTTCCTTTAATTTTGGAAAAACAACAAGTATCAGAAAAAATTTTAAAAGCTCTCAAACTAAAAGTAAACAAACCAAATTTAACAGACTGGAAAAAATTAGTTGAAAAAATTTATTCAAAAAAAGATAAGGTGATAAATATTGCTATTATTGGAAAATATTTTGGTACCGGCGATTATCAACTGAAAGATTCCTACGCAGCTTTGTTTGACGCACTTGACCATGCCTCTTTTGAAATCGGGGTCAAAGTAAAGACTCATTGGATTGATGCGGTAAAAGTTGATAAAAATGGGGCTGATATCATTGGAAAGCCCGATGGAATAATTGTTCCTATTGGTTGGGGAGAGAGGGGGGCTGAGGGGATGATTGCGGGCGCCTCTTATGCGAGAAAAAATAAAATTCCTTATTTGGGATTATGCTATGGAATGCAGTTGGCGGTCATTGCTTTTGCTCGAGACATTTTAGGTTGGTCCGATGCCAATACAAATGAAAATAATTCAGAGACAAAGCACCCGGTCATTCATTTAATGCCGGCTCAAAAAAAGTATATGGATAAAAGAGCCTATGGTGGGACGATGAGACTCGGGACGTGGGAGGCGAGAGTGAAGAAAGGAACTAAAGCTTTTGATATTTACAAAACAGAAGATACGAGCGAGCGCCATCGCCACAGATATGAATTGAATGATGAATTTATTGAAAATTTTGAAAAGCATGGACTGGTCATTAGTGCTAGGTCCAAAGTTGAAAATTTAGCTGAAATTATTGAATTACCAGAATCAATGCACCCGTTCTACTTTGGTACTCAGGGACATCCTGAATATAAAAGTCGGCCATTGCGACCGCATCCAATATTTGTGGAATTTCTTAAGGCTTGTAAAAAGGCAGTTTAATCGTTATAATAGTAATAATTTTTATAAATATTATATTTTCTCATGGCAAAATCGTTTTTATATAAAGAAAAAAGATTTAAAGTCGGTGACACCGTCTCTATCGACTATAAGTTAAAAGAAGGAGAAAAGACGAGAATTCAAATTTTTAAAGGTATTATTGTCAAAATTAAAGGCGATAGCGAGGCTAATCGAATGTTTACAGTCAGAAAAATTTCAAAGATTGGTATTGGAGTTGAAAAAGTAATCGCTCTCACCTCTCCCTATATTGCCAAAATGGAATTAGTGAGAAAATCTACTTATCAAAAAGCTAAATTATATTTTATTCGTGATTTGACTGAGAAAGAAGCCAATTCAAAACTATATCAAGTCAAGAAAAAAATAGTTAAAAAAAGCAAAAAGGTAAATGAGCCTTTATCAAAAAAATCTCGGTAAAAAGGGTGAAGATCTCGCTTTAGATTATTTGAAGCTTCATAATTTTATTGTCCTCGAAAAAAACTTTAGTTCTAAATTTGGAGAGATTGATATTATTGCAGAAAAAAAACACTGCCTTTATTTTATTGAGGTTAAGACAAGATCTAATTTAAATCACGGCGCTCCATATGAGGCGGTCAATAAAAGAAAAATAAGTCATATAAAAAGAGCCTCACAATATTACCTGTTAAAAAATAAGTTGATAAATAAGTTTGATAGCTATAAACTGAAGATAGCTGTTTTTTCAATATTAATCGAAAATGAAAAAATCGATATGAAGTTTTGGGATGATATAGAGAGTTGACTGAAAGGATATGTTAGCACTCGTTAAGAGTTTCTAAAGAAGGGGGTGAAATAAATAATGATAGAGCTCATAAATACAATTTTGTTTACATTTTTCAAGAATTTAGGAAACGCAATCCCGAGTTTTTTTGGAGGGCTTTTAATCTTAGTTGTAGGATTACTAATCGGAAGCATCGTCAAGCAATTAATAATGACAGTGATGACTTTTTCAAAAATTGATCTTCTATTTAATAAAACGAAATTGATTAAAAAAGATGAAGTCCGTATTTGGACTGAAGTATTGTCTGAAATATTGAAATGGATGCTGATTATAGTTTTCTTGGTTCCGGCCCTTGAAGTCTGGGGATTGTCACGGGCAACGACGGTCGTCAATGAAATACTTTTCTACCTGCCAAACGTAGTTGTTGCTGTCGTGATCGCATTTGTGGGTATTTTAGCTTCTAATTTGACGGCTGATTTGGTCCGTCACAGTGTCAAGACGATGGGATCGACAGCCAGTAATAGTTTAGCCGTCTTTGCTCGAAGTACAATCGTGTTCTTTACTGTCTTAGTCGTCCTCAATCAATTGGGAGTAGCTCAGGATTTGATAAGAATTCTTTTCACCGGAATAGTTGTCATGTTATCTCTTGCCGGAGGTTTAGCTTTTGGTCTCGGTGGTAAAGAATTGGCAAAGGATCTATTAGAGGAGCTAAGGAACAAGCTGAAGAGTTAGTTGGTTATGAGTTACTTAGTTACTTAGTTACTTAGTAACTTGGTTACTTAGTCGCAAACCTTGTTAGATAATCGTGTCTAACAGGGTTTTGTGTGGTAAAATTAACTGATTGTAGGTGCCATCGTCTAGCGGCCTAGGACATCACCTTTTCAGGGTGAATATCTGGGGTTCGAATCCCCATGGCATCACTTATTAAATCTTTTTTAAGGTGATATTAATAAACTGCTTACTACGGGGTTTTTGATTTATGCAGTTTTGCTATTGTGGCAATAAATTCTCCTCTTCCATCCTTTCCAATATATGTATCACTCATCACGCAATGGTAATGCAGGGCGTCCCACAATTGTGCTTGAGGTTGATTTTCTAAATGTTTTGCTACCGGACAATAATCAAGTGAACAAATAGTTCTTTTGACGTCAATTTGGAAACAGGG
>PEVZ01000017.1:0-4886 GCA_002779665.1 Candidatus Roizmanbacteria bacterium CG06_land_8_20_14_3_00_34_14
TTAATCGTCTGGTTTTTGTTTTTCATTGTTATTTCACAAATTGCCTCTAATTTCAACGTATTTCAACCAATTTCAACCAATTTCAACGATATTTTACCCATCTACATCGGAACCGTTGTAATTTCCCTTGCTTTAATCGGCGCCTCCGGATATTTCTTAGGTCGTTCTTATCTATCTGAATTTTATTTCAAAAAATCTATTGATGGAATTGCCAAAAATAATCTTAAAGACGTCTATGATAATCAAAGACAAGCAATTATTTTAAATCCATACATTGAAAGATTCCGAATTAATTTTTCTCAAACTAATCTTATTATTGCCAACAACTTATCTTCTAAAATTAAAGACAAAAAAATTACCGAACAAGATCGACAAACTATTACTCAAGCGGTCCAAGCGTCTATTTCTGAAGGAAAAGCAGTTGTTTCTTTAAATCCGCAAAAAGCTGAAGGATGGCAGAATCTAGCCTCAATCTATCTTAATGTCATCAATGTTGCCCAAGGCTCCGATGCCTGGACTATCTCCTCTTATCAAAGAGCGATTTTAGCCGACCCACAAAATCCAACCTACCGAATTGGACTCGGCGGAGTCTATTATTCTCAGAAAAAATATGAGGATGCGCTAAGATTTTTTGAACAAGCGGTTTCCATCAAACCTGATTGGCCAAACGCCATTTATAACTATGCCTGGGCTAATTTCCAATTAAAAAAATATCCGGAAGCGGTCAACGCTCTCCAAAATACTTTAAACTTAATTAATTCAAAGACCGATAAAGCCGATTATGAAAAAGTCCAAAAAGAATTGGAAGAATTCAAAAAAATGCTACCGAAGGAAGAAGTAAAAACTGATAATGTTGATAAACCAACTGAAAGTAACCTGAACTTACCAACCCCACCGACGAGCCAAATTAGTCCTAAATTGGAACTTCAAAAGGAAGCCAGCCCGGAAGCAAAATAAAAACTTGATGCTGGATGTTTGAGATTGGATCGTAAGAGCTCACAAATCTTGACACAGGTTGTCATTTAGTCATCATAAACGATATTGTATTTATTAGTACCTGACTTTCGCAAATTAGTGTCCTGATTCCAGTTTTTGCAGTAAATTGTGGATATCTTTAGGAATTTCTGGCTCCGTTTGATACTCTACTCGATTGTGACTTTTATTATTTTAGTGTCAGATTTTTATTTTTTTGTAGTTTTATGTGTCATCCCCTTGAAGAAGGGGATCCAGACTATAATCACCATATTTTAAAATGAATATTTAGGCTGGATTCCCGCCTACGCGGGAATGACAGGGTGGTGACAAAGTGGATAAAAATATACCTGTTAGTGTCCTGAAATTGGAATAATTGAAGCTAATTTACGAAGGAAATTGGTGTTTTGCGAAAGTCAGGTATTAGTTTATTTATGGACAAACCTTACATTTTTTGCAACGGCCGCGAAAAGAATGTAATAAAAAATTATCCACTTTTTTGTTACGATCGTAACGAAAAACATCATCTTTTGAAGCTAAAGTGACAAAAAGGGCAAAATTAAACTTTTAAAAATAGACTGGATTCCGGGAATTGTAATACAATCAATAGGATTAAGAGATCCATTCTAAGAAGTTTGTAATCAGGTTTTTTAAGATTCTACTTTCTAACTTCAAATTTCTAACTTCGTTATCTAACCTCGAACTTCCAATATCTAACGTCTATTTTAAGAAGTTTAGTGGGTTTAGTAGCTGTCCTCCTGATCGGATTTCAAAGTGTAAATGCGTCCCAGTCGACCTTCCGGTTGACCCCATTATCCCGATTTGGCTTCCTTGAGAAACTGAATCCCCTATATTGGGAGAATATGAAGACAGATGAGCGTAAAGTGATTGATATCCGTTGCCATGGTCGATAATTACGTGGCAACCATAACCCCAGTTAAGACAACCGGCATAAACAACCGTACCGGTATCAGCTGCTAAAACTGGAGGCGAGGAAGGATTGGCGATGTCCAAAGCCATATGATAAACGACCGGATATTGAGTGATCACTCCTGAAGTCGGCCAAATAAAATTTGAGGATCCTCTAACTCCGGCTTGAATTGAGGCAATAAATTGAGTATTGATAATTGGTTTATTTTCTATCACTCCGCCAGGGACAAAAAGAGTTTGGCCTGAACGCAGTCCGAATGTGTCTGAATCAGTAAAATCATTAAGCTGATAGTTGACAATATTTTGAGCCGTCACTTTATATTTTTTGGCAATTGAGTAGACCGTCTCCCCCGTATCTACTTTATGGACGATACCATCAAATGGCGGAATTGTTAAAGTCTGACCAGGTTTGATTAAATCACTTTTTAAATTATTAGACCATTTAATACTATTGGTCGAGATATTAAATCTTTTCGCAATTGAAGCTATGTTATCTCCACTAACAACTCGATAACTAACAATTTCCGGTTTAACCGAATAAACTGTTCCGAGGTTACCACCGTATGGGTTATAGGAAATAACCACTGATTGTTCATTATTTTGATTATTCAAATTTAAAAAAGGAGCATTTTCGGCAATGATCGGACCACCAACGATCGCTGATGCCACAATCATCAAAAAAGAAGTATTTAAAAATGAAGAGGAATATTTTCCTCGCTTAACAATTAAAAAAGCGACGATTAAATCTTTAATACCCTCAAAAATCTGCCCAGCCGTAATTAGTCGGGATAAAATGTAGTTTTTTAGAAAGGTGATAAACTCGCCTATTTCAATCATACGATAGGCTCTTATTATACCACAGCCACATTCCCCGTAGAGACGCAAAATTTTGCGTCTCTACATAGGGGAATAATCAATTACACCATTGCTGATGTTATTCTCTCAAGAGCTACTTCAAAAGCCGCTTGCTTCAAAGGCATCTTTTTCTCTCCGCCAGCTGACGGATTTGACTTTTCCCACATTGCCTCAAAGGCTCTATCCATCATCACTTTTAACTTATCATTGACTTCCTTTTCCGTCCAATAGTATCCGGCTTTATTCTGGACCCATTCAAGATAAGAAACTGTGACTCCGCCTGAATTAGCCAAGACATCAGGGACGATGATTTTGCCCTTTTTCGCTAAATATTCATAAGCTTCCTGTGTCAATGGGCCATTGGCCATTTCAACAATGACAGGTGCTTTAATTTTAGCCATATTCTTTTCATTAATCATATTCTCAAGAGCCGCCGGAACCAATACATCGACATCTAATTCCAACAGTTCTTCGTTGGAAATAGCTTTAGTGTAGGCGACGGTGCCTTTTTCCTTCTTATTCTTAAGGGCGCGGTCTAAGTCGATTCCATTTTTGTCATAAACTCCTGTCTTGGAATCAGAGATGGCCACGACTTTAAAACCAACTTCGGTTGCCAGCTTGGCAAAGTAGTAACCGACGTTACCAAAACCTTGGACGGCGACGGTTGTACCTTTGGCTTTTTTCTTTAATTTAGCCATTAAAGACATCAGGACAAATAATCCGCCTCGGCCGGTGGCCGCAGTTCGACCCAAGCTTCCACCCATCGCAACTGGCTTTCCAGTGATGGTCGCTAAGCTTTTTCTTCCGATAATTTTTTGATATTCGTCAATCATCCAGCTCATTATTTCCGGAGTTGTGTTGACGTCAGGGGCTGGGACATCGACATCCTCACCGATGATATGAGCAATTCTGCCAATAAAAGCTCGTGACAATCTTTCCAATTCTGCTTTTGAAAGTGTCTTTGGATCAACGACGATTCCACCCTTACCTCCACCATATGGAATTCCGGCTACGGCACATTTAATTGACATTAAAGTACCCAAAGCCTGGACTTCTTCACGGACGGTATCACGGTGAAAACGAATTCCACCTTTATAAGGTCCAAGAGCACTGTTGTGCTGGATTCTCCAACCTTTAAAAACTCTCTTTTTACCATCATCCATGGTAATCACAAGAGCAAACTCATGAGCAAATTCTGGCTCAATGAGACGCTCAATCATCACTGAATCTAACTTCATTCTCTCGGCTGTCTTCCTGATCAGAGCTTGTGCCGATTCAAGCATCTTTTTTCCTTGACTTTCCATAAGAATTAATAAAAAATTATAATTGTAGGGAACAAAAAATTTTGTTTCCTACATCAAATTGATTCCAAATACCTTTCAACCTCCAGTGCTGCTTCGACCCCTGTCCCTGCCGATGTGATTGCCTGCTTATAGTATGGGTCGGCACAATCGCCGGCTGCAAAAACACCAGGAACAGACGTCATTCTCTGATAGTTAAATCGGTTAAAATCGGTTGAATCAGTGACCGACTTGACTGACTTGACTGACTCGACTGGTTTAACTAAAATGTAACCTTTTTCGTCTAAATCAACTTTTCCCTTGAACAAATCCGTATCCGGCTTGTGACCAATCGCGACGAAAACACCATCCACCTTCAATACTTGACTGATGGAATTAGATGAAATCGGATTTAATTGGATATAATCAGTTTTGTTTTTACTGATTTTATCTGATTCTATCTGACTTTGTCCGATTCTATCTGATTTAATCTTTATTCCCTCAACATGTTTCTCCCCTATTATCTCTTCCACGGACGCATTCCAGATAATTTCAATTTTTGGATTTTCTTTTACCCTTTCCTGCATTATTTTTGACGCTTTAAAAAAATCCCGTCTGTGGATAATATATACCTTTTTGGCGAACTTTGTCAATGTCAAAGCTTCCTCGAGGGCCGTGTCCCCTCCACCAACGACTGCAACCGTTTTTTCACGAAAGAAGAATCCATCACAGGTAGCGCAAGCTGATACACCCTTTCCTCGAAGACGGGTTTCTGATGGCAGATTTAACCAAAGAGCCTTTGCTCCGGTAGCAATTATTATTGAATTCGTTGGAATTCGTTGGAATTCG
>PEVZ01000017.1:4962-5410 GCA_002779665.1 Candidatus Roizmanbacteria bacterium CG06_land_8_20_14_3_00_34_14
ATCCTCGCTCCAAATTTTATTGCCTGTTTTCTCATTTTTTCTATCAATTCTGAGCCTAAAATTGACTCAAAACCGGGAAAGTTTTCCACTTCAGAAGTAAGAGTTAATTGACCGCCGGGAGGAGAACCTGCAAAAACTAATGGTTTAAGATCGGCCCTGGCCAAATAAATAGCTGCAGATAGTCCGGCCGGTCCCCCACCAATAATAACAACATTTTCGACCATATTCAAATATTAAAATAAAATAATATCCAATCCGCCAGCCGGCGGACTAACTCCAATTGACAATTGACAATGTTGGAAATTGGTAAGTATTGGTGTTGGTCATTGGTCTATTGATTAATTTTGATTTTTGATATTTTACAAGTTAATGGCTCTCTCCACCATTCTCCCAATTTTTACACTATCTTCATTCGGTATTAATTTACAGATATCAGATATTACTATTT
>PEVZ01000017.1:5568-8895 GCA_002779665.1 Candidatus Roizmanbacteria bacterium CG06_land_8_20_14_3_00_34_14
AATAATTTATTTATAGATTTATTAAATCATTTGATTATTTAAACATTCATTGGTAGTATTGGTCGGATTTGTAGTATTGGTAGTATTAAATTTAAGTCTTATAGTTCCCCAAAACACCATATCAAAGTAGTTCTTCAGTAGATCATTCACGCACCGCGACTTAGGGAGTCCAAGAATTCCTGATTGCTACCAGTTTTACTAAGTTTTTCGGTCAATGCTATTAATCTTTCCTCACCATTTAATAGATTAAGCATTCTTCGTAAAGTATTGACTTTATTCATCATCTCTTTATCAAATAAAAGCTCCTCGTGACGGGTACCGGACTTTTCAGCATCAATAGCCGGGAAAATTCTGCGATCGGCAAACTTGCGGTCCAAATGAATTTCCATATTGCCGGTTCCTTTTAGTTCTTCATAAATCAAATCATCCATCCGGGATTCGGTCCCGATTAAAGCTGTCCCAACAATTGTTAGGCTTCCACCCTCTTCACAATTACGAGCGGCACCTAAAAATTTCTTAGCCGGATAAAGGGCGGCCGGGTCAAATCCACCGGAGAGACTTCGACCACTTGTGGTAATTGACATATTAAGTGCTCGAGCCAATCGGGTGACTGAGTCAAGTAAAATTATTACATCATACCCTACTTCAACTAATCTTCTTGCTCTATCCAAGGCTAAATTAGCGACTTTGATTTGCTGACGGGGCGACTCATCAAAATTAGAGGCGGCTACTTCTCCTTTAATAAATCTTTTAATTTCATTGACTTCCTCAGGTCTCTCCCCAATCAAAATTGCCATTAAATATGCTTTTGGATAGTTCGTCCCGATCGCTTCAGCTATCTCTTTTAAGAAAGTCGTCTTACCGGCTTTTGGCTGGGAAACGATCAAAGCTCTCTGTCCAAATCCAACCGGGGCAATCAAGTCCATTATTCTTGTTGATAAAACATCTTTAGTCGTCTCCATCTTCATCTGACGGCTCGGATGAAGAGCGGTTAATTTTTCAAAATCGGCTCTTTTGGCACTTTGCTCTTCGGTCATTTCTTTGCTGTTTATTTTTTTAATCAAAAGTAATGAATGAAATCTCTCACCTGGCTTAGGCGGACGGGCTAAACCTTCTACCTCATCTCCACGACGAAGCCAAAACCTACGGATTTGAGAAGTCGAAACATATATATCCTGGTCGGGACTCAAAACGTAGTTTTGTCTCAAAAATCCGTAACCACCAAAAGTAATATCCAAAATTCCCTTGGCTGGATAACTTATTTTTAAGTCTTCTTTTAGCCTTTCCTCAACAGGAAGATCATATCTTGCATGGCTTTGTTGGACAAGCGGTAGTTTTGGTTTGACTACTTCAATTGGCTTATTTTCAGCAACAACAATAGGTTTTGATTCGACTCCCGTAATTAATTTTGACATATCAAGAGGGGGATCGACGACTAATTTTTTTGATACTACCATAGAATAAAAATTTTTATGAGGAACCAGAGATCCTCCGTAAAAAGGGTTGTTTTTATCTTTTTCCCTAAAGAAAGAAAAGGGTTAAATGCCTCCTGATGAAATAATTCATCAAGAAAATCATTTTTCTTAGGATCGCTTCGCGACCCCAATTCCCTTGATTTGAATTGCGTAAAGAAAAAGATTTATTTCAAATCCCTGTTTGGAGGATCTACAATCAAGTATACAAAAATAAATTTACTTGTCAAACGCTTTTTGATTTATTGATATATAGAACTAAACCTATGGAGATGGTCACTAATAAAAATAATATTAATACAATAATTATAATGGTTGGATTAAATTTAGATAAAGTCAGAGAATGAATTGACGGCTGAATATTTTTTGGTACAGAATTATTTTCCTTAATATTGTCTATATTTTGATTAGTAGCCAACATTTGATTTTTTTGAGCAAATTCTGAAGTTGTTAATTTAAGAACTTTGTTATTTGAATCGGTAAGCTCAAGATAATATTCGAAAATTGGAAGATTGTTTGCACTAATTTCAAAAAAACCAGAATCATCGGATAAAGTTTCGTAAAATAATTTATCATCAATTATTGATTTAACAACAACTTTTGTATTAGGACTTGTTTTGCCTTTAATATAATTTAATATTGGCTCAAAACCATATTCTTTTCCATTGTTGTCTACCGGATAGATTACCTGACCAACTGAAGGAAAAAGTTTACTTGTCAAATCGACTTTTTTTAACTGAATAATTAAACGTTCAGATTGGGGAATGACAATTTCATCGATATTCAAAGAAAACTTTCCTATTTTATCAGCATTGGCACAATCACCTGCCTGCTTTTTTGAAAACTCGCCAATTAGACAGACTAATGTTTTAGGAAAGGTTGTCCTACCTCCATAAGATACAAACTTTCCCATATCAATCTGACTAAGACTATCAGGAATTATCCCTATTTCTGATTGATAATATGGACTACTTTTTGGCATCAAAGGAATATCATGGTGAGTCGCCAATCCTTGTTTTTCAACATAGACTTTATTTGGATAATAAATATCAGAGTAAATAAGAGAGTAATTGGGATTTAAAATTGGACTGTTTGTAAACAGATGTGTTGTTGGAGTTAAAACATCAAGTAAATATTCACCTTCTTTTTCAACTAATATATTAAATACACCACTTAAATTGGTAATACTGAAATTGTCTTCAAACTGTTGAATAGCCGGTTTTTTTGTTTTATTATCTATCATCGTGACTTCAATATTAGTCATCGGTTCAAGAGATGTAGCGTCAAATACCCGCCCGTAGGGATCCCAAGTAATTCCGGTACAATTTTGATCTGAACCTGGTGGAACAGTCGGAGTTGGAATTGATGAGAAATTAGATATTTCACCAATTTGTTGAGAGTTATCATTTCCTGTTACATCTTGATTCGAGCTTGTTATTGCCGGGGTCGAGGTTGGTTCTCCTCCCGCTTTTCCAATAGCATAGAATTTGTAGTCAACATGGGGTATAAACTTTTGATTGGTCGTAACATTAATTACTCCAGGACCAACTCTTCTATCACTAAGTGATGGTGTAAAATCTGGGACTCTTTCACAACCAGCTGTAACCTCAACGCTTTTTTTTATTTTTGCTTTCAGTTGGTCAATTATTCCCGGTCGGCTACAAATAGGTCTACTATTAGGGTTTTTTTCACAGATATCAATTAGCTCCTGATCTTCTGCAATTTCATTATTTATACTATTACAACGCCATATTTCACAATCACTTTGTGAATTACAATTTCCGGTTAAACGCATCGTTGCCTCAACACTTTTCCATTCGTCTTGAGTTTCATTTACTTTATCCGCCTTAAGACA
>PEVZ01000017.1:8929-14909 GCA_002779665.1 Candidatus Roizmanbacteria bacterium CG06_land_8_20_14_3_00_34_14
AGACCGGGATCATCAACGGCTTCGACATATTTAATGGATGAGAATAATATCAAAAATATCAATAAATAAAAAATAAGTTTTTTCATATTAACTTCGAGCTTTTTTGATATAAAAAACTATTCCTATTATAATAATCGCCAACAATAATATTATCACTATAATAGTTATTAGAGATAAATTAATTGATTTTTTTGTGGGAACGGCCGATCGATTATTTTCTTGTGAATGATTATTTTTTTCAATAATATTGTTCAATTGCCCTGTTTTCAAATTAATAATTTCTTGATCTTGTTTGGTTCCCTGCATTAAATTTATTTTCTATGATTCTAAATATGACTGATTGCCGGAAACAAATTCTGAGGTCGTCTTGATAATTTTTTCCTGAGTGACAGGATCTGTAAATTCGAGATAATACTCAAGATAAGGAAGATCTTTTGTATAAATCGTAAAAAAACCAGAATCATCAGCTTTAGTTTGATAAATAAACTGATCATTCATGGAAAGCTTAACCAAGACCTCAGCCTTTGGAATCCTTTGATTATTTTTCCCATAAACATAGCCTTCTACGTGGCTTAAAATCGGCTCAAAGGAATATTGTTCGTTTTTTTCGTTGGTCCTTGAATAAGATGAACTGTCTTTTATTGTTTGGACAACATTATTCTTTTGATAAAGGGCTGGGTTATTCAAATTAACTTTTTCAGAGACAAGAATTAATTTTTTTGGTGGAATTTTATTAATAGGAATTGCTAAAGTAAACATACCTATTCCATCGGCGTTAACACAATGGTCGATAGTCTTCCCCGTCTCTTCTTCTTTTAAACAAATTTTTGCCATTGGAAAAGTATTCCGTCCCGAATAAACAATGTGTGTCTTCAAATTTTGTGATTTCATTGATCCAAAAATGAATTGAGATATAGCATAGCTATATGGCTGACCTTTTGGTTGTAACGGAATATCGTGGTGCGTCGCTACATTAGTTTTTTCAAAAAATACTTTACCTGGATAATAGAGATCAGAATATATTTTTGACCAATATGGACTAAGTTTTGGACTTGTAACAAAATCATGAACGGTCGATTCACCTATTTTGAGTCGATAATTACCTTCTTTTTCAACCAAAATATTAAAAAGACCGTCTTCACCTGTAATATCATAGTTTATACTGCTCGTCATTACGGCTGGTTGTCCGGTCAATTCATCTATTATGGTTATTTCTCTGTATGAAATTGGCTCAAGAGAAACCGCATCAAATACCCGTCCATAGGGATCCCAATAGATACTTGTACATTTTTTTTCCAATCCTTTACTGGTATTTTCAAAATCTTCTTTATTAAATGTCACTTGGGCTAACTGTTGAGAATGCGATTCTCCAGTTATACTGTTATCAGGACCTTTACCAAGATCTGTCTGTATTATTGGAGCAGGATAAACAGCCGAAAAATCATAATTAATATGTTTGTAAACAGTTTCTTCAACTATAACATCAACTGGTCCTGGCGCCAATACTCTATCCGATCCGGTAGTATTTGGATGATTATTTTTGATAATATTACACGGTTTACAATCAGGGCTTATTTTTTTTAAAGTCGCTACTTCATCAAGAAATTTTTTACAACCAGCTGCATCCCGTTCTTGAAATTTTTCCAAACTTCCATAACCCTGAAAATTGCTCTTAATCAATTTGGCCATTTTTTGTTTGCTATAAACAATATCACCACCTTTAGTTTCGCAATCAATACCATTTTTCTTTGCTTCAGCAACAGCGCTGTTAAGTCCCCAACACACACTACACGAACATCCTGTTGAAGAACCACAATCTCCAGACAAAGGCACGTCTACTTTTAATGCTAAATCTTTTCCTCTCTCATTATTCCATTTCCAATTTGGAATTAAACAAGAATGGATTTCTCCCTGCTTTAATAATTTAGTATGATCGGGTGGTTCTACAGCTTCAACAACTAAGTATATGAATAAAAAAAAAGTTATGAATAAAAAAATAGCTACAAACTTCCTCATAAAATTAGTATGACAGAATAAGATAATTCTGTCAATTGTTTTGATATACTAAAGTATGAAAATAAAATCATATATATTTATAGTATTTTTAGTTGTTATATTATTCTTTATCCTTGGTGTTCGTTACGGACAAAAAATAGAAAAAAATAATAAAGTCGTCGATTATATTCTAAAAATAACTCCATATCCCACCTACACTCCTTATCCATTACCTACCAAAGTCGCGACTGTTTCACCGACTTTAAAACTAAAACCATGAAAAAAATTTCACTTGCCTATTTTGGCTCACCTGATTTTTCCGCCCGATTCTTGGAAAAATTAGCTACAGATACTTCGATGTATCGATACATCGAAGTGAAATTGGTCGTTACCCAACCAGATAAAAAGGTTGGCAGGAAACAAATTCTAACGCCAACACCGGTGAAACAAATTGTCAAGCAATATAGTGAAAGCGAAGATACCAAATTTTCTTGCGCCTGCCTGCCGGCAGGCAGGGTTTGCTGTTTTCCGTCAAAAAATTTCAGTATCGAGCTGACAAATCTTGACTTGGCATTAGTTTATGCTTATGGTGATTTGATTCCAAAAAAAATATTGAATCTGCCGAAGTACGGTTTCTGGAATATCCATCCTTCACTTCTTCCAAAATATCGGGGAACTTCACCAATCGCCACACCTCTGATAAATGGAGACAAAACTACCGGAGTAACCATAATTAAAATGGACGAGGAGATAGACCACGGACCAATTATTGCTCAAGAAAATTTAACGATTGAAGATACTGATTATAGGCCTGATTTGGAAAGGAAATTGACTGATCTGGGATTTGAAATGTTTAAGCAACTAATTCTAACTAATTTAAACGAATTACAACTAACCGCACAAGCGGACGAATTTGCCACCTACACCAAAAAACTTTCCAAGCAAGACGGCTTTATCGAATTTGAAAAAATAAAAAGTTTATTCCTACCAACTACTAACTACCAACTACTAACTACTTCCTACAACCTATTCCGTGGTCTCTATCCTTGGCCCGGTCTCTGGACTTTAATAAAAATAAATGGAGTTGAAAAGCGTTTAAAAATCACCGGTATGTCACTATCCACTAATCACCAGCCACTAGTCACTAAAGTACAATTGGAAGGCAAAAACGAAGTTGACTTTGAGACGTTTAATCAGGCTTATAAAATAGTTTAAATCAAATTATCACTTATCATTTCGCGGATCTTTTCAAACAACTTCTCCATCACCCATAAATTATGATAGGTTGCTAATGTATAGCCGAGGATCTCCCGCTGTTTAAATAAATGGTGTAGATAGGATTTGGTAAAGTTCTGACAAACATAGCACTCACAATCCGCATCAACTTTTTCTAAATTATATTTATAGATTGATTTTGTAATGTCTATATTTTTAAAAAGCGAAGATGACAAATTTTCTTGCGCCTGCCTGCCGGCAGGCAGGGTTTGTGGTTTTCCGTCAAAAAATTTTGGTCGTCGAGCTTTATATATTTCCCCCATCCTGGCCAGTCTCGTCGGCTCCACACAATCAAAAGTATCGACCCCGTATTTTACAAGATCGATTATATCGTCTATCTGCCCCACGCCAAGCAGATGGACCGGACGGTCTTTTGGCAAATAATCAGAAACCAATTTTACCTGTTCTCGCATTTCCTCTTTTGACTCCCCGACCGAAACTCCCCCAATCGCCACCCCAGGGGTGTCCTGGGTTAGGACAAACTCAGCCGATTTTTTTCGCAAATCCTCAAAAGCACCGCCTTGGATAACGCCGTAAAGGAATTGGTTATGGGTTACTTGGTTACTTGGTAAAGACGAGGCAAAAGCTAATTTTTCAGTTTTGTTTGTTTTCTGAAAAATTAGCTTTGCCGAGTCTTTGTATTTAATACATCGAAGTAACCATTTATGAGTTCTCCTCATCGCCTTTTCCGCATATTCGTGCGTTGCCGGATAATAAGTACACTCATCAAAAGCCATATTAATATCCGCGCCAATCTGCCGTTGAAATTCCATTGACTTTTCCGGAGTAAATTCAATCAGTTTTCCGTCAAATGTCGAACGGAATTTAACTCCATCATCAGAAATCTTTACTATGAAAGGGTCTTCTTCATCGCGAGCACTGGTTTTTTTTGTTTGATCTAAAGACGAGGGGGAGAAATTTTTTCGCTTTTGTTGGTTTTGCGATAAAAATTGCAACCCTGAGTCTTTATTAATTGTTCGAGCCAAGCCCGCCTTCGTGACAAACTGCCACTTCGGCGAGGCGAGGGAAAATACTTGGAATCCTCCCGAGTCACTCATCGTAAAAATATTCAATCCCGAATATTTTTGTATCCCACCGGCTTTTTCAATAATATCTGCCCCAGGATGAGTGACCAAATGATAAGTATTAACGCAGGCTCCTTGAATCCCGATTTCCTTCACTTGAGATGAGGTTAAAGTCTTAATTGTCCCCTTGGTGGCCGCAGAAATAAACGCCGGCGTCTTCACCACTCCATGATCGCTCGTAATCTCCCCCAACCGAGCTTTGGATTTATTGGAAGAAAGTTTAACAGAAAAAAAATTATTCATAAATGTAGAAATTATTCTGTCCTAATAAACTTGATTATGAGTACCTATGTCTACAAGAACTATATTATCGTTTTGATCAAAATAAAAGATTATTCTGATATCTCCAGTCACTGAGAAAGAGCGAAGCCCTTTTTTTGATCCTGATAAAGTATGGGTTTTTAATTGAAGATCATTTGGATTAATGATAAATAGTTGAATTTTAAAAGAAATAATTTTCGCAAGTTTTTTATTGTGCAAGAAACGCTTTTTATATGACTTCTTAAAACTATTTTGATAAAAAATTTTCATACTTATGAATTTAGTTGTCTCATCAAGTCATCGACATCATGTACCTCATAAATTCCTATACCTTTTTCTATATCCTCGGTAATTTTATTATACCTCTTGACTGCTTTTTGACTAAGCTTGATTGTTTTTGGTATAAAGACGACATCGATTGTCTTTTGGGCCATTTTATTAATGAAAACTCTTACCGCTTCCTGAAGGGAAGAAAACCCTTGTTCTAAGGCAACTTCAGTTGCCGCGATTTTTAAATCTCTTCGGATTGGTATCTGTAAATTAGTAGTATTCATATATATAATTATAATGTTTTGATATATTTTGTCAACACTAAATAATCAATCTCCAAACGAATAAAAACGAAAGTTGGTTTTGATAGCCATATCATACAGTTCTACAAGACTTTTTTTTGATTTTTTAAACTGTAAAAAAGCCTCAACCAATATCATCAGCGACGACTTCGACAGATGAGAATTGGTGATCATAATATCAATCATATTAAAGTCGTAGGGCGGAAAGACAAACAAGTCAGTTGAACCGGTTAAATCAGTTAAATCGGTTTTCCCTGATTCGACCGACTCGACTGACTTGACTGACTTGACTAATTTAGTTTCCGACTCTAAAGTTCTTACCACCGTCGTCCCCACTGCCACCAACTTTTTTTCTTTATTTCTATTTATTTCAATCTGTTTCCAGGTATTTTTATCTATTTCATAGAACTCATTATGTAGTTTTTTTTCTTTAATATTTTCATTTTGTCCAACAACTGTTAAATAATTTTCTTGATAAAAAAAACTCTCTCTCCAACCTTTATTTCTCTGTCTACCATTACCTTGACCAAGTAACTAAGTAACCCATCACCCATAACTCCTAACTCATTCACCAAAAACAACAAGACAACTTTTCCCCCATTTTCCTTCTTCATGGTAACTCTCGCCTGAAGTACTTTCGTATTATTCATCACCATAAAAGAATCCTTGGGAAGATATTTATCGAGATTATAGAAATGATCAAATATTATCTTATCCGTACCTACGTTATAGATAAATAGTTTTGAAGAGTCGCGGGGCACAGCCGGGCTCAAAGCCAAGTTTTTCTCAGGC
>PEVZ01000002.1 GCA_002779665.1 Candidatus Roizmanbacteria bacterium CG06_land_8_20_14_3_00_34_14
AATTATCCTTACAAAGAGTACTTAAAATTATGAAAACTGCCGTGGATGTGAAAATAAAGGATGAGGTTACCGGACAGATTATAAATATTCCTGCCTACTTATCCACACAATTAAAAACTTTATAAAGTAATTAAAGAATTCGTTGGAAGAGATTTAAATTTAAATCCATTGATTGCTTCTGAGCAAATAATTTTTATATCAGAATTATCTGAATATTGAAGTGAATAATAATTTGGGTGTGCAGTAAAATGACAGTACGCAGAAATAGTATTTTTTCCTGCTACTCCAATATTTAAAGCTTGAATATTTCGAGAGTTTTTTTTTAAAATGTCGGAGGTTTTATATAAGGATTGTGTAAGATTTATTTTTTTAAGATAAACATTTAGAAGAGACCATATTTTTTGTGCTCCTATATCACCAGGAAGAGAAAGAGTGACACCCTTCAAAAGTCCATTAAAAACATAAGAATAAGATTCGTTTATATAAGGTTGGTTATATTCAATATTATTTTTATGTTGTGGAAAAGAAGCGCTTCTTGCATGAATAGAAAAAATATTAGATTCTGAGAATTCTGCAAATTTATTTTTTTCTTTCCAAATTGGTTTGATGGATCTATATTCTTTCCATTTATTATCCTCAAGCCAGGAAAATCCCCAGCCATCGCCTTGCCAATCTCCGTCATAAGCTTTACTTGTTTCAGCCATTTTGGCAAATGAACCTAATATTTTTTTTGGACTTATAAGTTGTTTTGATTTACACAAAAGGAAACGACACATATTACTTTAAGACAAAATTTGTTTTAATTTATCAACTGTTTTATCAATATGTTTTTTTTCAACAATAAAAGGTGGTAAAAAGCGGACAACTGTTTCTCCTGCAGGAATGGCTAATATTTTTTCACCTTGTAATTTTTTTAATAAACCATTCCGGTCTTCTTTAACATCAACACCAATCATTAAGCCTTGACCTCTAACATCAAGAATCGATGAAGATTTAATTGATTTTAATTCATTTATAAAATATGAGCCAATCTCTGTTACATGTTTAAGTAATTTATTATCTATTTTATTTAGGGTTGCCATAACGCCGGCACAGGCTAAAGGATTTCCTCCAAAAGTTGAAGTGTGCAATCCCTTAAAAATAGCGTTGCCAATTTTTTGATTTACTAGAGTTGCTCCTACGGGTATGCCACCGGCCAATCCTTTTCCTAAGGTTAATATATCTGCTTCAATACCTGTTTTTTGTATTGATAATAATGAGCCAGTCCTACCCATTCCTGTTTGAATCTCGTCAACTATAAGAAGTACGCCGTGCTTATCACAAATTTTTCTAACTTTTATTAAATAATTTTTATCAGGAACATATATTCCACCTTCGCCCTGTATAGGTTCAACTATAAAAGCGGCTGTATTTTTATCAATAACTTTTTCCAAAGCCTCTATATTGTCATGTTTAATAAATATGACGTTCCACAAAAGAGGTAAAAATGGTTTGCGATATTTTTCTCCGGCAGTGACAGAAAGTGTTCCTAAAGTTTTTCCATGATATCCATTTTCACAAGCAATAATCTTTTTTTTACCAGTTGTAGCAACAGCAAATTTTAGAGCCGCCTCATTTGCTTCAGCTCCGGAGTTTGACCAATAGACAAACTTATATGATAAACCACATCTTTTTATTAAAAGTTCTGATGCTTCTGCTCTTTTATTATTATTAAAACTTCCATGTAAAGTTGTTAGAGTTTTTAATTGTTTAGTTATTTGCTCAGTTATCTCTTTATTAACATGTCCAAAAATATTGACGCCGTAATTGCTCATCATATCTAAATATTTATTACCGAACTCATCATATAAGTAAATACCTTCTCCTCTTATAAAAGTAACTCCGCGGTTAACATAAGTATTGACGAGATATTTTTGCTGAAGAAATTGATAATTTTTCATAAATAAAAATTAACTGATAATAGTTCCCACTCCTTTGAGGGTATTAATAATAGGATTTTTTATCCGACCGTCCGACCAATATATTTTTTTCAAACCCAATCTAAAAGCTTCTTTAGCTCCCAATAATTTCTTTTTCATCCTTCCTTGGGCATAGATTAAATATTTGTCAATCTTATTTTTGTCAACAGTTTTTATTAGAGACGATTCATCACAAAATTTTTTCAAAAGTCCAGGGGCTTCAAAAAGAACGACCATTTTTTCAATTTTTAGAGCACCGGCCATAACTGCTACAGCCCAATCGTTATCCGTATTAATTATTTTACTTTCTTCACTAAGAGCCGGTGGGCAAACGACCGGTAAATATTTATTATCCAAAAGTAAATTAATCAAATTAACATTAATTTCCGTCACTTTTCCAGTCATATTATCTGATATTAATTTTATCTTTTTTCCTTCTTGAGAATAGACGGCCTTTTTTCTTTTACCTTTCCAAAGTTGTCCATCTATTCCTGACAATCCCACGGCATTGACTCCGTAAAATTGAAGTTTTGCAACAATTTTTTTATTCACAAGGCCCGAATAAGTCATGAGAAAAATATCAATTGCTTCTTTATTGGTATACACACTACTTATTCCAGTTGGTGAAGTAATTGTTTTAGTTGGGGATCCTAATCTTTCAGCAATTTCGTCACGGACAACACTAGCACCATGAACTAGCACAATTTTTTCTCCTTGGTTAATAAGTGTTTTTATATCTTCACAAATATAATCAAGGTTGATTTTTTTTCCTCCACCGATTTTAATAAGGATCATAAGTTGTTAATAATTTTATCAGTAAATTCAGAACTTTTTAAACTTCCACCTAAATCTTTTGTCGTTAAACCTATCTCTATTGTTTTTGTAATGGACTTTCTTATTTTTTGTGCCATTTTATCTTCACCTAAAAATTCAAGCATCATGGTCGATGAGAGAAAACTGGCCGTTGGGTTAACGATATTTTTTCCGGCGTATTTCGGTGCTGAACCGTGAACCGGTTCAAATAATCCTTGATTATTACCTATATTTCCACTGGCAGCAACGCCTAATCCACCCGTTAATCCAGCTGCTTCATCTGATAAGATATCTCCAAACATGTTGGTCGTAACGATAATATCAAAAGCTTCTGTTTTTTTTATAAGTTGCATTGCACAGGAATCAACAAGCATATCTTCCATAACAATATTAGGATAAGATATTGAAATTTTTTTAGCAATATCCAAAAATAAACCGTCGGTAATTCTCAAAATATTGGCTTTATGAACAACGGTAACTTTTTTTCTATCTTGTTTTTTAGCAAGTTCAAAAGCAAATTTTATAATTTTCTCACAACCTTTTTTGGTTATAACTCTTTCGGCGATGGCTCCTTCTTTAGTTAATCGTTCCTGTCCTACATAAAGGTCCTCTGTATTTTCTCGAACGATTATAAAATCTATTCCTTGTTTTTGATCAGGAATAGGTAGCGACTTAAAAGGTCGGACATTTGCATAAAGATCCAATATTTTTCTTAAACGGACAATTGGGCTAAAATATCCTTTTATATTTGGCGGAGTTGTAATAGCACCAAACAATATGGCATCGCTTTTTTTGCAAATTTCAATTGTTTTTTCGGGCAGTGGAGTGTCATATTTTTTATAAGCTTCAAAACCAATCTCTCCTTTGATAAAATTAAAACCTATTCCGGTTGCCTGTAAAAGTCTGAGAGACTCTTTGGTGACGTCGGGCCCGATTCCATCTCCTCCCATATAACATATTTGGTATTTTTTTTTCATATTTCAAAAAGTTTTTTTAACGAACCTAATCCATTTTTTTTGAGATACGGAATGATACCGGAACTTTCATAGAGTTTAATCATTAAGGGTGGAATAACTGCTTTTATTTCCTTTTTTTTAGTTATATTTAAAACAAGTTGTTTTTCTATATCGATTTTAAGTTTGTCATTTTCATTTATATTATCAGTGGGGGCAAGGATTGATAGCAATCCTTGATCAATACAATTACGATAAAAAATCCTCGCAAATGATTTAGCGATGACTGCTTTTATTCCACAGGCTTTAAGAGCAGTGACGGCAGTTTCACGGGAAGATCCGCAGCCAAAATTATTTCCGGCAATAATAAAATCGCCTTTCTTAACAGTTTTAGCGAACTCTGGACGATGTTCGATAAAGGCAATTTTTGACAGTTCTTTTGCATCGGTAGTAATATTGTATCTTCCGGGTGTAATTAGATCGGTGTTGATATTATTTCCAAAAATCCAGTTCATAATTATTTTTTAAAATTATAAATATTTTCTCGGGTCGGTGATATATCCGGTGATCGCCGAAGCAGCCGCTGTTGCCGGACTGGCTAAATATATTAATGCTCTTGGGCTGCCCATTCTTCCTGTGAAATTGCGATTACTGGTTGAGACACAAACTTCGTTATCGTACAAAACTCCTCCATGTCTACCTAGGCAAGGACCACAGCCAGGGGTTAATATAATTGCGTTTTTTTTAGTAAAAAATTCTATATATCCTTTGGCTAAAGCTTGTAGAAATACAAGCTTTGAAGCGGGAGTAATGATAGTTCTTACATTCGGATTCAGGTCATTTTTTTGAAACATTTTATAGACAACGTCCAGATCTTCAATCCTGCAGTTTGTACAGGAGCCGATGAATACTTGATCAACCTTTATTTTCTTTTTTTCTACTTCTTGTACAGTTTTGACCCGATCAATATCAGGTGGTTCGGCAATCTGCGGAGTAAGATCAGAAACATCAAAGTTCATTACTTTTTCGTATACTGCGTCGCTATCGCTCCATAATAATTTTTTATCAAAAATATATGGTCGTTGATTTTCTTTCAGATATTTTTCTGTTTGTACATCCGGTTCAATAATAGCGGCTTTAGCTCCCATCTCTGCAGACATATTGGTTAAAGTCAGACGAGCGGGCACAGAAAAATTACGGACTGTTTCACCGCCATATTCTAATACTCTATAGTTACCACCCTCTGGGCCAAATTTTTTAGCAATCATCAAAATAACATCTTTAGAAAATACACCTTTTTTTAATTTTCCATTTACATTGATTCTGATTGTCTGAGGGACGCGAAACCAACAGGTACCAGTAGCCATAGCAATCGTGGCATCGGTTGAACCAACGCCAATCGTCAAAGCTCCTAAACCTCCACCGGTTGGAGAATGTGAATCAGCTCCAAGAATTAGATTCCCAGGATTTATAAACCGTTCAGACATTATCTGGTGACAAACGCCATCAGTCGTTATTGGGATGCCTTGTTCGTTTGCAAATTTTCTAATTTTTGCCTGAAGTTTTGCCATTTGGACATTAGGGGCTGGAAAAGCATGATCAAAAGGAATAAAGATTTTCTTTTTGTCCCAAACTTTTTTAGCAATTTCATAAAATGGGTCAATAGCCCAGGCGCAAGTTGTATCGTGAGCCATGACAAGGTCGAGCTTTGCAATTATAAATTCTCCAGCAAATACTTTTTTACCTACGTGTTGAGAAAATATTTTTTCAGCAATTGTTTGTCCCATATTATTAATCTAAATTTTCAACTCTATTTTTGAGATACTCTTTTTTAATCAAAAGTTTCGGCAAATTATATTGTTCAACAATCTTTTTTAAAATTGCTTCCGGTTTGTTTTTTTTGTTCATTTCGGCTGATTCAGACTTGAATTCTTTAGCTATTTCGGTTGCCTGTTCTTGAGTCAAGTCGTAATATTCAATTTCTCTCAGATAATAATAGATGAGATTTTTTCCGCTTAGTGGGCCTAAAAATAACTGTTTTTTATCTACTCCAAAGTTTTTTAGATCGTGCGCTTCATAAACATATGGATTATTAAGAACTGCTTTTTGATGGACTCCAGCTGTGTGGGTACGATTAGTAATTGAAACTGGCTCAGTAGGTGATACTTGTAATTTTATGATCGAACCCATTAATACATTTAGTGGGTAGCAAAGTTTTAAGTTATATCCTCGACATAAAGATTTATCCTCGTAAAAAAGATTTAAGAGTAGACCAGTAACAGAAGTTATTCCCGATCTCTCAGCCATTCCCCAAATTGATGTATCTATATATGAGGCCCCGTTAAGCACCGCGGTGACGGAATTAATAAGCGAATATCCTCGGTCATTGTGAAAGTGGCATTCAATATCAGCCTTAGGATATCTTTTTTTTACTGCTAATAATCTTTCTTCAACTATGGTAGGAGTAGCCACTCCAACGGTATCGGGCATACCAAAAGTATCGACGCTCTCATAAATTTCATCATATATTTGAAAAATATCTTCTAGCGGTGTTCGAAAACTATCTTCAGCACTAAAACGCAGATAAAGGTTTGGGTAAAATTTTCTAGTTGTTTCAACAATTTTTTTGACATGAGATATAATTTCAGTAAACTTCATTCCATGGCTGTATTGTTGAGCATATTGGGTCATGCTAATATATAGATTTAAGCCGTCAAACCCAGCTTTTATTGCCTCCTCTATGTCTACAGGGTGACAACGGCAATGGGCCAAAAATCGTATCCCAGGAATGTTTAACGTAGAAACATATTGTTTTATTTTATTAAAATCACGTGCTTCTGATTTACTTACATTAGGTGAAAAAAATTCAAAATTTCTTACCCCAAGTTGGATCAAGCCGTAAATTAAATTTTTCTTGTCCTCAAAAGTGAACCTGTATTTATAAGCATCAAACATAAGGGGAGATTGTTGTCCGTCCCGAAATGTAGTATCGATAACACCTTTAAAGTTCATATGATTAAATAGGGTGAAGTCCGGGAAATTCCAAACCCGTTTCCTCGGGATATCCGTACATTAGATTCATTGCTTGAACAGCCTGTCCTGCTGTTCCTTTAACCAGATTATCAATGGCTCCAATAATTACTAACCGTTTCGAAACGGTATCCATTTCAAAACCAATATCACAAAAATTAGTTCCCTGCAGTATTTTTGGTTCAGGAAAACGATATAGTCCTTGGCGTTCCTTGACGATCCTTATAAATGGTTCGTTGCCATACTCGGCTCGATAGGCTTTCCAAACTTCTTTTTCAGTCACTCCATTTTTTGGAATAGTGTGGATCGTTACCAAAAGACCTCGAACCATATCTATAGCGGTTGCAGAAATTGCAACGTCAAGTTTATCCGAAAAAGGAGATAGTTCCTGAATGATCTCGGCGGTGTGGCGATGTCCTGAAGGCATATAAGATCGAACTACTCCGGAGCGTTCAGGATGATGAGACGAGAGAGATGGTTTTAGTCCGGCTTGAGAACTGCTCATTTTAGCGTCGATAATAATTTTACCTTCAATCAAATTATGTTTAACTAAAGGATAAAGTGAAAGAATCGATACGGTTGCCTCACATCCGGGACCGGCAACGTAGGAAGATTTCTTAATTTCATCACGATGAAGTTCAACAACTCCGTAAACAAATTTTTTTAACATTTCCGGATTTAAGTGTTTTTGTTTATACCAATTTTCAAAAGTGACCTGTTCACGTAATCGATAATCAGCTCCTAGGTCAATGACTTTTTTGGCTAAGGTTTTTAATTTATTCATATATTTCATTGATTCACCATTAGGTAGAGCAATAAAAAGCAGATCGCATTTTTTCAGTTGATCAGGGTGTGAAAATACTAAATCAGTTTTTTTTCTTAAATTAGGATTAACTAATGAAACAGGCAAACCGGCAAATTGTCTTGAAGTTACTTGCTGAATTTTTACTTTTGGATGTCCAGTAAGAATTCGCAATAGTTCTCCTCCAGCATACCCAGACGCTCCGAATATAGAAGTATTAATCATAGATTTTTTGCGACTTTTACACAGTAATCAACGATCGCACCGGAAATACTGGTATTAGTCGGTTTTTCAGAATTTTTAAATTCAGTCGTATGGTTTATTTCATTAATCTGTAAACCATCATCAGTTTCAAAAATATCCATCGATAAAATCCCGCCACCTACAGCATCGCTTGCACTTTTTGATATGTCAGAAATTTCTTTACTAACCGGACAGTTTGTGGCAACCCCACCGCGAGCGGTATTAGTAATCCAGTGAGGCGAATCTCGATATATGGCGCAAATAGTTTTTCCGTCAATGACAAAGGCTCTAATATCTCGACCCGGTTTTTTAACAAACTGTTGGATGTAAAAAGATTTTTGTTGAGGAGAGCCTAAGACTTCTTTATGTTCAAGGACAGCTTCAAGAGCATCAATATCATTTATTTTTGCCAGAAGTCTTCCCCAAGAGCCAAGTGGAGGTTTTATAACAACAGGGAATCCCCCCATTTCATCTATTGATTTAACTGCTTGTTCGGTATTAAAAACCATGGCAAAATCGGGCGTTGGTACTTTGGCTTTTTGAAGAAAACAAGATGTAACGAATTTATCTTCACACACAGAAGCAACTGAAGAATTATTGATGACGGCGACACCGATTGATTCAAAAAAACGAGTAGCGTGTGTACCTTTTACGGTCGAAACACAACGCTCTAGAGCTACATCAAAATCACATTTATATGTCTTTCGATTAAATATTTCTTCTCTAACGTCAATTAATTTTATTTGAATATTTCTTTTTTTTGCCGCCTCGATAATTAGTTTTTCATCCCCCCTGATTGTTGTATGCAATATACCTATGGTTGTTGACATATCTATTATTTTTTCTATTCACTAATCACTAATCACTAACCACTAATCACTAATTTATTCCCCCCAGTCTTCCTCGACTTTGGGTGCCTCTGAGAGAGTAGCGGTTTTATTTTCAATTTTTGCGACTACTAGCTTTGTGTGGCATTCAGCACAACTGATAATTTCTGACTCTTCAGTTTTTTCAGGAAGAGTCACCTGACCGTCACAGACTGGGCAATTAGTTTTTATCATAGGTAATTACTACAATCCAATTTTTAATTTAAGAAACAATTATGATTGTACTACCAATAAATAGTAAGTCAATTAATTGAGTTAATTTGACAAAAAACAAGATAAATGTTAAGATTTTAACATTTTTATGATTACGATACCCGAAATCGTTGAAAAAATTATTAAAAAGTCATCTTTTCTGGAAGAAGGTCTTAGTAAGAAGATTATCAATCTTTCCGCTTTATCACGTATTATCAAACCAGAAATTGAAAAAGAATTATATAAAAAAGTTGAAAATGGGGCGATCATAATGGCTTTGAAAAGATTATCAAATAACCTCGATCATAAAAGCAATATTAAAAAAATATTTACAAATGCTCCGGATATGATAGTTCGATCTAATCTGATCGAATACACTTTAGCCAATTCTTCATCATTGATCCCTAAACATCAGAAGTTGCTGGAGATAATTAATAGACAAAAAGAATTTTTTAGTACAATCACCGAGGGAGTTTTTGAAACAACATTGATTGTCAGTTTAGAGCTTGAAAATTCAATTAAAAAAATATACCAAGATGAAAAGGTGATTTTTAAAGTTAATAATTTATCTTCAATCACGATCAGGCTACCTAAGGAAAATATAGGTCTTTCTGGCGTTTATTATTTTATTCTTAAACCGTTGGCTTGGGAAGGAATAAATATTCTCGAAGTAGTTTCGACTACTCACGAAATAACTTTAATATTTGGAGAAAAAAATATCGACCAAGCCTTTTTAAATTTAAAAAATTTATTTAATAAGTGATTTTATTTTTAGATAATTATCGTTTACGGCGCTGGTAGGGCAAACATGACTTTTTAGACCAATTTTTACTTGTATTTTTACTCTTATTTGTTACATTCTAGGCAGTAAATCATCAGATTATCCTATCAGATTTGACTTAAAACTACTTTTAAAAGTAAAAAAGTGATACTTTGGAGCTTCAATACATTCTAAACACCTAAATAAAAGTCAGAGTAGCAATACCAGCGCCATATTCTTCCTGTGTCCGCACGTCCAATAAAATAATATCCTTCTTCTCATTAATTGCTTTTTGAACTTCATCAGCAGTTATTTGTGATAATTGATCCATATGGTAATTTTAATAAAATACAAAAGTCCTTTTCGTAGCAAATAACAAAAAATTTTTGATAAAATATATAGGTATCAAAATACCAGAGGTGGCGGAGTGGCCAATCGCATTAGACTGTAAATCTAACGGGGTAACCCTGCGGAGGTTCGAATCCTCCCCTCTGGACAAGCCGGCAGTTTTCAGACCTCTTCAGTTTTTGGGGAAATCGACATTTTTTGTCAAGTGGAAAATTATGTTGTTCTATTTGTCTAAAATATCATTGATAATGATATTTACTTATCCATGATATATAATATCAATACAAAGACCCTGATACTCGAATTGTCACCGTTACGGTGCGCTTTCCAAGCTAACGTTTGGATAGAGACAGGGTCGTTTTTTATTTGAAAGCCCAAATATCTTCAACTTTTTTAGATTTTTTTAGTTCTTCAAGGTAACTTTTATCTTTGCTTGTATAAAATGAGAAAATACTTCCAGCCACCATATCAGCTAATTGATTAAAGATCCGATGACTGATTTAAAAGAATGGGCTACTCTTGCAATTAAAGACATACAGTTTAAAGTCGAAAATGGGGTTTATGAAAATGGTAAAGATATTATAATGTCCCCGATGGGAGGAAAAGACAATAAACTTCGATATTTTGCAGTAATTGGCTCAAAACATAACAAAACTTTAACAGATGTACAAAGAAAAATAATAAAAAAAGATTTATTGGAAATTGCTTTAAAAACAGACTCTGAGATTGAGAAGGTAGAATACGGAAAAAATTATATTTATTTCATAATATTAATTTCTTTCGATGTTGCCGTTGCAACAGTACTCGACGGTTTTCTTGACATAATAAGCAAAAGTGAAAATATTTTAAAATATCATTATTTTGTCGTTAATATATAAAAAATAACGAAAAAAGAGATTGAGGAATACTTAAGTTTTAAAAAATGTAAAAAAACTATAATTGGTTTTCCTGTAATTCTCTCATTAAGCTGGTTCGTCGCTTAAAAGTATTTTTTATAAAAATTATAAAATCATCAAAACTTTTATCTAATCCAATTTTCTGCATTCTTATCAAATGATAAACAGCTATTGGATATTTATCCGTGTCCACTTCTTTTAATATTTCTTCAATTTTCTTTTTATATTCTGTAAAACATTCTTGTGGAAAATCATTCTGGATAAATGAAATCATGTCAGGGAAACATTCTTCAAGTGGGTATTTTCTCACTAAATCCAAAATCTTTCCTTTTTGATTTTCAAGTTTAAAAACTTTAAAAATATTTTTGACATCGTTTTTATCAGTAAAATACTTAATTATTACTTCCCAATATTTTATCTTTTCTAACTCGTTCTTATAATTTTTTATTAATTCTTGATAGTCCGTCAAGGAACCTGTGATTAAAAATAACCGTTCAAGATTGGAGATTGCTTCCGCGTATTCCATTTGGAGTGAATATATTTCTTTGAGAAAACGTCTAATCTCAATTTCAATCTCTTTATTATCTTTTTGATTAAATTGAAACAAAAAATTTCTGTCTTCGTTTTTTTTCATTAGTTCAATTAATACCTGACTGGCGACTTTTATTATTTTTTTCTTGTCATTATTTTTTTGGTAATATCGCAACAAGTCCAAAGTTAAACTTGGATTTTTCTCAAGATTTTTTAGACTGATTTTTTCAAACAAATGCCAGTCTTCGACGATAGAATAAAGAAAACATAGAAGTGAACTTTCCGAAATAGTTAAATCACCTTTATTTTTTAATTTATCTAATTTTAATAAAGCATTTTCTGCTTCATTTTTATTTAAGATAATTTGCTTAAAACCCAAATAAATATTATTTTTATTCGAGTTAAATCTGTCATAGTCATACTGAAAAAGATAGCACAAGTTTTCAATCCCTATTTTTTTCAAATTATTATTATTTATTTTTGTTAAAGTTTTAATGTAAAAATCATTAATTATTTTTTCCATCTCCTGTTCAAACCAATCTCGAAGCTCGCTATCGTCTCCTTTTAAACTGTTCCTTTTTTCGTCCAGTGCCTCAAATATAGCTTGATAAATTTTTAGGGCTTCACCTAAATTTTGACTATCCTCATATTTTCTGCCCAGATCTGACATATTTTCTACCACATCAGAAAGAGAAAGAGCGGTATCGAAATCGCTATATTGACCATCATAATAATCTCCGCCGTCAAAATACCATGTTTGAAGTAATTCCTTGAGATCAATTTGATCAAGTTCATTTCTAAATC
This sequence comes from Candidatus Roizmanbacteria bacterium CG06_land_8_20_14_3_00_34_14, assembly GCA_002779665.1. Taxonomy (GTDB): domain Bacteria; phylum Patescibacteriota; class Microgenomatia; order UBA1406; family GWC2-37-13; genus GWC2-37-13. The sequence goes on from PEVZ01000002.1 coordinate 12,218, forward strand.
GAATTTTATAATCGGTAGTTGTCACTGGAGTTTGCTTAGGACCTTGAAGAAAAATATTTAGGTCTTCGATCAACTGAGGTCGTTGTTTTAGTATTTTTTTTAGGAAAAGCTGGAGTTGATGAGTAGTTATTTTTTCAAGCAATTTTTCCACGACTAATTCATCTTTATTGATTTCTTTCAAAAAAGATTTTTCTGCAAATTTTTTATCAGAGGCAAAAGCAAGAATGCTCGCCACTACGTGTTTACAAGCGCCATCTAATTCATATGGACAACTGCAGTTATATTTAAATTCGCTTTCGTCTTTAAATTTTAAGGAAACGCTATATTTTTGAGTTCCCATTACAATTGCTTTATATTCATTTTCTTCTTGCCAGATTTTTTCAACAGAGCCATCTTCAAAATATTCTTTACCTTTTTCGTAAGAAGAGAAACGGGAGACACTAAATGCCAGTTCATCAGAAAAAAGATTATTAATCATAGAATTTCCTTGAGGATATTTAACCCCAACTTTCATTAAAACGTTTTCTAGGATTAGAAAAAATAATTTCTTTAGGGTCAAAATGTTCTGGATCCCAGTCGTCTATCCACGCTAAAAGTTCCTCATCAATTTCTTTATTATTTCTTTCTAATATCTCTATGCAATTATAATAACCTGGAATACTACCGCAATCTTCTGGCGGACAAGCAAGTTTTCCCTCGAGACAAACAGGATATTTCACTTTATCTTCTTTCGGAAGTATTTTTTCCAAAACTACCTCATGTTCCCAATTATCACCAAAGTCGTAAACATAAAACATTTTGTCATTCTTCTTTTTGAAAAATTTTGGAAGAGGAGTTTCTGTAGTAAAAAGAGGTAACTTTTCTTCTCTAATTTCTTCAGCAGCATAAGGACAATCGACTTTTTCCAAATATCCCCATCTTGCTTTTGGATCTCTTTTTTCAAAACAGTGCAGATGAGAATCTTTCCAACCCATGGCGTCTTGAATTGCTATATGAAGATCATAAAAAGTATAGCTTTCCGGCACTTGAATTCTTCGCCAAACGGAAGGCTTTGTATCCAAAAGAGTAATCTTGAACTGATAGATATTTTTAAAAGGACGTTTTATAGGTATTGTAAATTCTAATTCCATGCTTATAATTTACCATAAAATTAAGAAAAAACGGAAGCCTCTCAAGACGAACCTCATCGCAAAAAAATTTTATCATATAATCTATTATGGAAATAGTAAAATATATAAAAAAAACCAAATAATATGCAAAAGAAAATTCCACGCAACGTATTCATTTTGGGACTGGTGAGTTTTTTTAATGATTTTGCATCAGAGATGATCTATCCGATAATTCCTCTTTTCCTCACCTCTGTCTTACATACGTCGATTCCTGTTATTGGACTTATTGAGGGAATCGCTGAAGCATTGGCAAGTATTAGTAAATATGTCTTTGGTGCTATTTCTGATTATTTTCAGAAAAGAAAAGTGTTTGTGGTCTGGGGATATTCCCTTGGAGCTATCTCAAAATTATTAATAGGGTTAGCTTATACTTGGCCATTAGTATTGTTTGCCAGAATAATCGATAGATTAGGTAAAGGATTGAGAACAGCTTCACGAGATAGTATTTTACTTGAAAATACTACACCTCAAGATAAGGGATACATCTTCGGATTTCATCGGGCATTTGACAGCCTTGGAGCAGTTGTTGGCCCACTTGTTGCACTTCTCACCATCTATTTTCTCAAAAATAATATTAGACTTACTTTTTTTATTGCCTTTATTCCTGGAGTAATAGCGATTACTCTACTGATTCTTTTTCTTAAGGAAAAGAAAAAATCGATAGCTACCAGAAACCAAAAGTTTGTCAAGATCGATTGGAAAAACCTTGATCCGCATCTAAAAATATTCCTCATTGTCAGCTTTCTTTTTTCTTTGGGAAATAGTTCCGATACGTTTCTGCTTTTGAACGCAAAAAATCTTGGTATGACAACGACAATCGTTGTTCTTATGTATGTGCTTTATAATATCTCCCAAACTGTGTTTTCTACTCCTGCCGGTTTATTAGCAGACAAGCTGGGGGCGAAAAAAGTTTTTATGGGAGGACTTTTTGTGTTTTCTCTAGTCTACTTTTTCTTTGGTTTTGTTCAGTCATCACTCTGGCTCTGGTTTTTGTTTCCTCTTTATGGTATTTATATTGCAGCAACGGATGGAGTATCTAAGTCTTATATAGCCGAATTTATAACAGCTAAAGAATCAGGAACATATTTTGGAGCATACTATACCCTTACTGCAGTTGGAGCATTTTTTGCTTCTTTTATTGGGGGTATATTATGGAGTAAACTAAGCCCATCGGCAACATTTTACTTCGGGAGCATTCTTTCTTTCTCCGCATTTATGATTTTTATCATATTTCAGTCAAAAAAAATACTGGTAGAGCAATAAAATTATAGAAAAAAACTACCCAAATATCGTTAATTAAATAGTAGATATACCCGTCGGTATATTATCAATAGTTGTATAATTTCATCAATGTCAAAACTAAAAAGGGTCGTCATCGTCGACATAGTTAATCCTTTTCAAAAAATTGAGGAGGCTACCCGAAATCTCGAAGAAATAAAATCATTAGTTTCTACTTATCACGGAATAAATATTGTCGACATCATTCAGCACCGTAACCGTCCGGACAAAGCTACTTTTATCGGCAAAGGTAAAGTAGAGGAATTGGTAAATATTGTCAACAAACGAAAAATTGATATCGTCGTTGTCAACGCGATCGTCAGACCCAGTGTCTTATTTAATCTCACTCAATACCTGTGGAATGATCATCCTGATATCCAAGTCTGGGATAGATTTGACTTAATTCTGAATATTTTTGATAAACACGCTCACACCGCCGAAGCCAAACTACAGATAGAACTGGCCCGAATGCATCATATGGGACCAAGAATTTATGGACTTGGCGAAGACTATTTTTCCCGCCAGGGAGGAGGCGGAACTAATACTAAAGGACAGGGAGAAACTAATATTGAGATTATGAAGCGTCATTTCCGAACTCAAATTAGACTAAAAAAAGAAGAATTAAATAGATTAGCTCTCCAACATCAAAAACAAATTGAAAGAAGAAAATTAAATAATATTCAAAGTGTTTCTATCGTCGGCTACACAAATGCCGGAAAGACTTCCCTATTCAACTATCTGACAAAGAGAAATAAGGTCGTCGAGAATGCCCTATTTGTCACACTTGATAGCGTGACCGGGAAACTATATTTACCGACACTTAAAAAAGAAGTAACTATTTCTGACACAATTGGTTTTATAAAAGACCTACCGCCATCACTTATCGATTCATTCAAATCAACTCTTCTTGAATCAATCAACGCTGATATAATCTTGCACGTGATTGACATTTCCGATCCGGAGATGGACCAGAAAATAAGCATTGTCAAAAATATTCTGAGAGAACTTAAGGTTCATTCTAAAAAAATTATTTATGTTTTTAATAAGATTGATGTCTTCACTGGCGATGCGGCGGGGCTGTTAAAAAAGATCAATGAGACCTATGCCGCAAATACTCCTCAATATATTTCGGTAACGACCGATTATGGAATCAATAAATTATTAGCTGAGATAGAAAAACAGCTGGTCTGATAAAATATAGTCTAAACCTATGATACAAAAGCAAGATGTTTTTGAATTTGTATCTTACGAGATACAGTCGGACAAAAAAATGATCAATTTTAATTATAGAGCAAGAGATCTTTATCTTACTGAAAAAATTACTCTACCCACGCCTATCCCCTCTTTTATCAATCCGTTATTACTTAAAAATATTTTAAATGATCTCCACCTCATTTTAGGGATCACCTACTTTAAGATGTATTGTCCCAAAAAAATAATCTCGCCTTACCATTTAACCAAAGCTCAAGCCGATTTTTGGAATACGGTCTATACAAAAGGATTAGGAGAGTTTTTTTATAAAAATAAAATTGATTTTAGAGGATTAATAAATTTTCCATACTTTGATATTTCAAATACTCAGCCTATACAACTGCGTCAGTTGGATGAGGCTAAAAAAAATAAATTTTTAGTCGGAATAGGTGGCGGTAAAGATTCTATTGTTGCTATTGAACAGCTCAAAAAACAAAAAAAAGAAATTACCGGATTTATTTTGGACGCCCAGACCACTCCTCCCAATATTCAGATCGAGGTTTCAAAAACAATGGAGATCAATTATTTAACAGTTAAAAGACAATTAGATTCTCAAGTATTTGATTTAAGATCTACTTATAATGGCCATATCCCCATCACCGCAATTTATAGTTTTATTGCTTTGTTGTTAGCCACGATATATGACTATTCTTCAATTATTATCCCAAATGGAAAAAGTGCTAATTTTGGTAATGTCAATTATTTAGGAGCCGAGATCAATCACCAGTGGAGCAAGTCGGAAGAGTTTGAAAAACTTTTTCAGGAATATGTAAAACAAAACATTACTTCAAATATTGATTTTTCTTCAAACTTGAGACCTTACTCTGAAATGGAGATCGCCAAGATGTTTTCTGTTCACAAAAAATACTTCCCCATTTTTTCCAGCTGCAACCGGAATTACAAAATAAATGGAAACATAAATCAAAAAAGGTGGTGTGGAGAATGCGCTAAATGTGCCTTTGTTTTTATAATTTTATCAGCATATCTATCTAAAAAAGAAGTAGTAGAAATTTTTAATAAAAATTTACTTGATGATCCAAAATTAATTCCTTTATATCAAGATCTTATTGGAAAAGGCAAAATGAAACCTTTTGATTGCGTCGGGACATTTGAAGAATCTATCGAAGCTTTTGAGATGATCAAAAATAATGGGGAATTTAAAAATGACATAGTTATGAAAACAATTGAAAAATTAATATGAAAATAGAAGAGCTCAAAAATTATAAAAGGATCCTTATTTTAGGTTATGGTAAAGAAGGACAGGCTACGGAAAGATTTCTAAGAAAGTTCGTACCTCTAACGGAGTTAGGAATTGCCGACAAAAAAGATAGTGCAAATTATCTTGATGAACAAGAAAAATATGACCTTATAATCCGCTCCCCAGGGATTCCTAAAAAATTAATTACTCGGCCTTATACAACCGCTTCTAACATTTTTTTAGCCAATATTGATAATGTTGTCATTGGAGTAACAGGAACCAAAGGTAAAAGCACGACTGTCAGCCTGATCTACTCAATTCTTAAAGAGGCTGGAAAGAAAGCTTTTTTGATCGGGAATATTGGTAAGCCAATGCTAGACGAGATGTTAAAGCCAATTGGAAAAGAAGATATTTTTGTCTGTGAGTTCTCTAGCTATCAACTGGACGATATTAAATACTCTCCTCACATCTCAGTTGTTTTAGATCTTTTTCCTGAACATATGAACTATCATGGCGACGTCCAAAATTATTATAATGCCAAAAAAAATATTATTGCTCAAGTAGCTGCTGACGATTATTTTATATATAATCCTAAATTTACTGACTTAAAATCCTGGGCCGATAATTCACACTGTAAAAATATTCCTTTTGAACAAAATATACTGATTAGAGACGAAGATATTCCATTAATTGGCAATCATAATAAAGAAAATATAAAAGCCGCTATTACAGTAGCTCACTTACTTGATATTGATAATAATACGATAGTTAAAGCTATTAAAGAATTTAAGCCTTTGCCCCACCGGCTAGAGCTTATAGGTAAATTTAAAGAAATTATTTTTTATGATGATGCCATATCCACTACTCCACAATCAACGATTCTTGCCATCGAAAGTTTAAAGAACGTTGGAACAATTTTTTTAGGCGGAACAGATCGAGGTTATGATTTTAATAAAATGGTTGAAGTAATTATTGAATATAAAATACCAAATATTGTTTTATTTCCAGAAAGTGGGGATGTGATATCAAAAATAATCAAATCAAAAAAAGCAGAATATTTACATATATTTAATACAAAGAGTATGGAAGAGGCAGTCAAATTTGCATATGAACATACTCCTAAAAATAAAATTTGCCTATTATCAAACGCTTCTCCAAGTTATAGCCTCTGGAAAAATTTTGAAGAAAAAGGAGATCTATTCCGATCTTTTGTCAAGAAATATAAATAACAGATACCTAAAAACGTCATCATCACCTGCTCAAACGAAAAGTATGGGGATTTTTTAATCAATCATTGGCTTAAGTCGTTAAAAAAAAATGTTAATCTCAAAAACATCGATATTGTAGTAATTGACTATGATCTGAATAATTTTCAAAAAACACAGTTGTTTAAAGAAAAAGTAATTATATTTAAAGGAACAAAAAAATACCATATTGTTAATAAAAGATTTTTTGATTCTGCCAAATACCTGAAAAACAAATCTTATGACCAGATACTTTTTATTGATGGCGGAGATACTATCTTTCAGGAAGATATTACCCACGTTTTTAATAAAGACAAAAATACTTTCAGGGTTGTCCCGCTAGGCATGGAAGTTCTCTTTTTTAAGTGGTTTGTTTTTTTAGACAGTAAATATAATTTTATGATGAGCACCGAAGAGAAGGGCTTTATTGTAAAAAAGGGCTTATTTTATAAACCGAATGGGGAAAAAATTGTTATTGTCCATAATGCCGGACAGATGGACTTTTTTAGACCAATAATCAATTTTGGCTTTGGAAAAGAATATAATCAAATTAATCACATAATTTACAACGTCAAAAAAGCCCAATACCAAATTCTCGGTTGGTATAAAAAAAATTTAAAAGACTAAATTTTATAAACTTCTACTCCTTCATGGACTATTTTGTCAACTTTGACACCAACGCTCTGACCTTTTGCCGCTTTTTCTAATTGTTTATGTTCTTCCTGAATTGAGGAAATGGCTTGCTGAAATAATTCTTCTCCTGTTCCATGTTTGACAAACTTTAAAGTGTCGCCCACGGAAAAAGGGGATTTCACTTCAATGATCGCTACACCTAAATGATTGTAATAATGGGAAACTTTACCTACTTTTTTATCAGCCATAATCATCACCCCCTTTACTTACTCTAAATAATACCATAAAAAAGGGCGTGATAAATCACGCCCCTACAAAAACAAATTTAATTGTTTTAATAATTCTTAACTCTCAATTATTAATTCTAAATTAATATCCCCCCATTCCACCCATTCCTGGCATTCCGCCTCCCATGGCTGGTGCGGCTGGAGGATTTTTTTCCGGTTTATCTGCTACTAAGGCTTCGGTCGTTAGTAACATTGTGGCAACGGAAACTGCATTTTCAACGGCAGTTCTAACCACTTTTAATGGGTCAATGATTCCGGCCTTGATCATATCAATCGTTTCAGCCGTTGCTGTTGACTCGGTTTTTAGAATATCAAAACCTTGTCCTTTAGCGCTGGCCGTCCTGGCTTTAGCAATTAATTCACCAGGATTAAGTCCACCATTTTCCATTAATTTTGTAAATGGTGATTCGATGGCTGACTTCACAAGTTTAAAACCGATCACCTCATCACGACTGGCACCTGACTTTTCCAAATCTTTTGAATCCATTTTTTGACTGATATCAAGAAGAGCGACGGCTCCACCTGGCACTATTCCCTCTTCAAGAGCGGCTTTTGTGGCGGCAACTGCATCAATGACTCTTTCTTTTTTATCTTTTAGCTCAACTTCAGTTGCGGCTCCGACGTTAATGACGGCCACTCCGCCTGATAGTTTAGCCAATCTTTCCTGGAACTTCTCTCGGTCAAAATCAGAAGTTGATTCAATCATTTCCCGACGAATCTTTTCGACTCGGGCCACAATCAATTTCTTATCACCCTTACCTCCGATGATTGAAGTATTTTCTTTATCTGACTTTACTTTGTCAGCCCGACCACAATCAGCTACTTCAATATTTTCTAATTTCTTTCCCAAATCTTCTGAGATGACCGTCCCACCTGTCAGAATTGCAATGTCCTCAAGCATCTCTTTTCGTCTGTCACCAAACCCAGGAGCTTTGACGACCAAAGCGTTGAAAGTTCCACGGAGTTTATTAACAACCAGAGTTGCAAGGGCTTCGCCTTCTATCTCTTCGGCAATGATCACTAAATTCTTGGAGACCTTAACAAATTTTTCCAAGAATGGAAGTAGATCTGAGACGGCGGTGATTTTTTTATCAGTAATTAAAATGTATGCGTCCTCGATTTCAGCCACCATCTTATCTGAGTCGGTCGCAAAATAAGGAGAAGCAAAACCCCGATCAAACTGCATACCTTCTTTGTGATCAAAGGTTGTATTAAGACTTTTTCCTTCCTCAACTGTGACGACCCCATCTTTACCGCCGACTTTTTTCAATGCTTCGGCAATAAGATTTCCAAGCTCGGCATCAGCGGCGGAAATTGTGGCAACATTAGCCGCATCTTTTAAAGTAATTGTTTTGGCCATTTTTTTAAGTTCGGCAACTACGTATACTGAACCTTTCATCAAACCTGTTCTCATCACCATTGGGTTTGACCCGGCTGTAATCATTTTTATTCCTTGAGAAACAATTGATCCGGCTAAAATTGTGGCGGTTGTAGTTCCGTCTCCGGCAATATCAGCTGTTTTTGAGGCGGCTTCACGAACAAGCTGAGCACCCATATTTTCAAACGGATCCTCAAGCTCAATCTCTTTTGCAACTCCTACACCATCGTGAATGATACTTTGTCCACCCCATTTGCGCTCTAATCCAACATTTCGACCTTTTGGTCCGAGAGTGGTCGCCACTGCTTTTACTAATTTATCAACACCATCAAGAAGTTTTTTTCGAGCATCTGCTCCATAAATTATTTGCTTTGCCATATTGATTTTATATTTTAAATTTTTAACTTTATGAACTTTATAACTTTATAGACTTTATAAACTTATTCCACAATTGCCATCACATCTTTCTGTTCAAGCAATAACCATTCTGCATTTCCAACTTTTACCTCATTACCACCCCATTTTTTATACAAAACTTTCTGTCCAACTTTAACCACCATCTTTAAACATTCACTACCGCAAGAATTTTTACCACAACAATCCCCTGTTTGCCCTGGGCCTACCGCCATCACTTCCCCAACTTGGGATTTTTTCTCAACCGAATCCGGAAGGACTATCCCTGAAGCAGTCTTAGACTCTCCTTCAATTGGTCTAATAAGAACGTAATCAAAAAGAGGTTTTATATTACCTTGTGTTTTTGACATATTTATAAAAATAAGAACTTGTAATTAACTTATAATTTTTCTATGATGAAATATACCCAAAAAAAATTCTGTTGTCAAGGGGAAATTATCAATCGAGTAATTAGTCTGCTAATTAATAAAGTTGAATAACCAATAGGTATGGATGAAACCAATAGCTTGTCAGAAATAGAAAAATTAAAGACCTTACTTCAGTCAGCTGATCTGCCTACTAACCTTCACGATAAAGCCGCTGAGCAAATTGAGAGAATTTACTTAACTCTAAAACATGGCGGGAATCTTGCTCAACTGGATATCACTGCCAAATATATTGATTGGATTGTCAATATTCCATGGAACAAAAAGACTGAAGATTTTCTCGATATTGAGAGAGCTAAACAAATTTTAGAACAAAATCATTTTGGTTTGGAAAAAATAAAACAAAGAATTATTGAGTTTATCTCGGTCTTAATACTGCAAAAAAAGGGTGCTAACCCGGAATTACGGAGAGCTCCAAATCTTTTTTTTGTCGGACTGGCCGGAACCGGAAAAACAACCTTTGCCAAATCAGTCGCTGAAGCTTTGGGCCGAAAATTTATCCGTATTCCATTTGGAGGACTTTCATCAGCTCTTGACCTTCGCGGTCAATCAAAGACTTCGCCTGAGGCCGAGCCTGGTATGATAATAAGAGCTCTAAGACGGGCGGGAGCTATCAATCCAATAATTCTTCTTGATGAGCTTGATAGAATTACACCTGAAGCAAAAGCGGCTATTATGGGCGTCTTAATTGAATTGCTTGACCCAGGTCAGAATAATAATTTTACCGATTATTTTATTGACTACCCTATTGATCTTTCTAATGTTCTTTTTATTGCTACAGCTAACAATACTAACAATATTTCAACAGCGGTTATGGATCGTCTCGAAGTGATTCAAATGCCTTCTTATACCGATGAGGAAAAAATTGCCATCGCCAAAAATTACGTCTTTCCTCGCTACATCAAAGAGGTTGGCTTATTGCCGGAAAATATTAAGATAGATGATTCGGTCTGGCTAAAAATCACCAGACCACTTGGATTTGATTCGGGAATAAGAAGCTTGGAGCGAACCGTTGAAGGTATTGCCCGCAAAGTTGCCTACAAACTAGTTAAAGGTGAAGGAACCAGCTTTATCATCAACGATACGAATGTGAGAGAGTATTTATAAAAACTTAGTTTTTATATATTTCATGGGTGCCAATATCAAAGAAGAGGACTTTACCTTTATTGATTAGTTTAAAAATAACCCTATATTCGGAATTAACTGAAAATGAATAATATTCTTTTAGCTTTCCTTTAAGTTTGTGAGTTTTTAATAATGGATTAAACGGATTTATCATAAAAAATGATTGTTTACCTTCAACAAGTATAGCTATGTTTTCAGGCAGTCTCTTGAGAGATTTGATAAATTGAGAGGAATAATAAATTTTAATCATTTTTATGATTATTGTAATTTTTTCCACAAATCATACACCGATCCTTTCAGCTCCTTTACTTGCCCTTCTTTCAGCTCCTTTTCTCCGTCATTAATTATTTTTAAAACATCCTTCATTTCTATTTCTTTTTGCATTCTTTTTAAACGATTATATTCTTCTATTCCAACTATTACACCCGTAGGTTTGTTATTTTTCACAATAAAATACGGTTGAGTGGAATCTTTGAGCATTCGAAGAATCTTTCCCGATTTTCTTTGCAGATCAGAGGCAGAAATTAATTCCGGTACGAGTGAATAGGTAAAATCTTTAGCTTTTTTTATAACTTTTTTCATATGAAGAAATAATAACATATGTATTATTTTATGTCAAATGTTACGTATATTATTTAGGCATGTATTCTTTGAAGTCGTTATTACGTGGCGGTGGGGGCGAGATTTGAACTCGCGATAGCATTTCTGCCATACAGGTTTTCGAAACCTGCGCATTCAACCGCTCTGCCACCCCACCAATAATCTATCCCATATTCTACCAAAGCTCGTACAGATTATCAGATTATTAGAAAAAAACCACTTAACATAATACTTAACCAGAAAAAAATTATTCCCCCTAAAATATCCAAAACGTAATGCTGTTTAACAAATACCGTTGAAATACTTATTAAAAAGGTTACTGATAAATTTACTAATAAATTTTCAGGAAATGCAAAATAAAGAAAATAGGAGCAAATTAAAGTAGCAAATATATGGGCGCTCGGAAAACCGTTAGTATCATTATCATATTTGAAAATAATGCGTGTGAGCCTACTAAAAATATCTTTCTTAACAATTACTGGTCGTTTAACACCGTTTGGAACAAAATACCAAAATAATCCGGATAGGATATAAGAAATAATATATGTAATAAAAAAATTATTAATATATTTTGTATTCCACAATAAAATAATTGTTGAAATGATAAATATAAAATAGCCAAGATAAGGAATTATAAAAATTGGAATAAACGGAATACTATCATCAAATTTAATTTTCCAATAATATTTTGATTTTCTTTTGTTTAAGGGAAGATAAATACTTTTTACCAGCAAAAAAGTAACTAATAAAATAGTTTTGTTCATATAATAGTATATTATTACATTTCTAATTGTGAATATGACCAGTTTGAAGTAAAATTGGAAAGATCCGGTGCGTTGGCGAAGTGGTAACGCGGATGTCTGCAAAACATCTACCGCGCCAGTCCGATTCTGGCACGCACCTCCGTAGGAAGATGGGCAGGACGGTAATGCGCGAGTCTTGAAAACTCGTGAGCGCAAGCTCTAACAGGTTCGACCCCTGTATCTTCCGCCCGATTGCGACTTGTCGGGCGGCGCGATAGCGCCGCCCACTGTTCCGGAAGGTCACAATCGACTATTCTGTTTTTAAGGGTAAGGTTCGAGCCGGTCTTTTTTAGGAACTCTCTTTTTTGAAAAAGATTTATATTGTCCGATGCGATTTTATCCGCAGTCAATGCTGTGTTGAAGAA
>PEVZ01000009.1 GCA_002779665.1 Candidatus Roizmanbacteria bacterium CG06_land_8_20_14_3_00_34_14
ATCGCCTTCACTTGTTTGTAAAGATCCATTTTCATCGGTTCTCAAAGTATGCACTAATGTTTGATTAATCGGAGTTGTTCCATCTTCTCTAAACAAACCCTCAAATATATAACCAAGTTCACCTGGTATTGTGTAAGTATAACGCGCATCAATTTTGGAGTTTCCTGAAGTATAATATTGTCCGGTCTCAGTAGATATCGCTTCAATTACATATACTGTACTATTAGGTTGAGGTTTATCTTTTGGATCTAGTGTCAATTTAGCTATATGGCCGCTACCTTGACTCGCACTTGAACAAGATGACTCTGCCTTATAACAATGGGACGCTACAAAACAAAATGTGGGAGGCAATGAACTATCTTGGGCAGACACATTAAAAAGTAGAGTAGAAAAAGTAAATAGGACAAGAGATAAAGAAAGGAACTTCTTAAACATATTATTTATATAATATATATTAAATTGTTATCATTTGTCAAATGAAATGAAAATTGCTATTCTCGGAGGAGGTATCACAGGGCTAACAGCCGCTTATTGTCTGGTAAAAAAAAATTATCAGGTGACGATTTTTGAAAAAGAAAAAGTATTAGGTGGGCTGGCTGTTGGTTTCAAAAGTAATGATTGGAATTGGTATTTGGAACGGGCTTATCATCATCTGTTTGCCAATGACTATGATATTTTAAATTTTGCTAAAGAAATCGGGTTTGACAAGATATTTTTCCGGTCTCCTCAAACAGCCTCATTATTTAATGATAAAACAATTCTTCCGTTAGACACTCCCTTCGATCTACTCAAATTCCCCTACCTAAATATCATAGATAAACTTCGTGCCGGTATTATGATTACCTTTCTCAAATTGTCTCCTTTTTTATCTATATATGAAAAACAAACGAGTAAAAAATTTTTGAAAAAAACTATGGGAAAAAACGTATGGAATATCTTATGGCAACAACTCTTTCGGGGAAAATACGGTGATTATGCGGAAATTATTTTAGCCTCATTTATTTGGGCTAGAATTAAAAAAAGAACCAAAGCTTTGGGATATGTTGAAGGGGGATTTCAAACATTTATTAATTTTATCGAAGAACAGTTAAAAAGTTTAAAAGTTGAAATGTTAAAAGGTTATGAGGTAGGGGAAATAAAAAAACAGGGAGATAAATGTATTATTAATAATACATTATATGATGTTGTGATTTCGACATTACCAACTCCAATATTAATTAAGGTTTTTCAACAGATTTTACCTAAAAATTATTTACAAAAATTATCAAAGATCGAATATTTGCATGCCTTAACTTTGATACTGGAAACTGATAAACCAATTCTTAATAAAACTTATTGGCTAAATATATCTACTTCGAAAATTCCAATTATGGGAATTGTTCAACATACTAATTTTATTGACAAAAAAAATTATGGAAATAAACATATTTCTTATTTGGGTTGGTATTTGAAGAGGGAAAATAAATTAATGAAAATGAAAAAGGAAGAATTAATAAAATTTGTTGAGCCTCATCTTAGAATTCTTAATTCTAAATTCTTCATTCTTAATTCTTTTTTATTCAAAGCTCCATTTGCTCAACCGATTTTTGATAAGGAGTTTATAAAAAATAAGCCAGATTTTATTACCCCAACAAAAAACTTTTTTGTTGCCAATCTCGACATGACCTATCCCTACGATCGCGGAACAAACTACGCTGTAAAATTAGGAAAAGAAGTTGCTGAAATGATATAATTATTTAGTTTATGAGAAATATTTTTATTATTCATGGAAGTTATGGAAGTCCTCAAGAAAATTGGTTTCCGTGGTTAAAAAAAGAGCTTTCAAAATTGGGTCACCGGGTCTTTGTTCCTCAATTTCCAATCCCGCCACCTGAAAAAAGAGATTCTGCTTACGGTGGACACAATCTTTCTGATTGGTTAAAATCTTTAGATGATTATAAAAAATATATTGATGAGGATACAATTATTATTGCTCATTCAAGAGGTTGTGTTTTTACTTATCGATTTTTAGAAAAATTAAAAAAACCTGTTTCGTCTATTTTTTTAGTCGCTCCTTGGATTAATTTTATCTGGTATCCAAAAGGTTGGAAAAAAACTAACTCGTTTCACAAAAAACCTTTTGATTGGAAAAAAATTAAAAAGGGGGCTAAATATTTTGAGGTTTTTCAATCAGATAATGATCCCGTTAAAATACCAATTAGTGAAGGAAAAATCATTGCAAAAAATTTGGATACAAAATTTAACCTTGTAAAAAATGCTGGTCACTTTAGTGCATATTACGACAAAAAATTTGTTGAATTTCCTTTGTTACTAAAAACTGTTTCTAATCATATTAGAAAATAAATTAATCTCTTGACATTCTTTCCTTACTTATTTATAATCTCCTTACTATATTACAAACTATAAAGATTTCCAGCAAAAGACAGATTACCATTCCGGTAGATATTTTTAACTTTTTAGCCTTAAACGAAGGTGATAGGTTAATTGTGAATATTGACGAAGGTAAAATTGTGATGGAAAAATCTCAAAAAGTTCTCGATGAAATCGCAGGTTCTCTTTATCTACCTCAGAAATATAAAAATAAGCCTATTGATTTTATTATAAGAGATTCGAAGCAGGAGTATTTTGCTGTAAAAAAATGAAGTCATATTTTATTGACACAAACTATTTTCTAAGACTACTTCTCAAAGATGAGGAAAGACAATTCAATGAAGTTTATTTAACCTTTCAACAAGCGGTTAACCAAGAAATAAAAATTTTTACCTCAACAATCGTATTTTTTGAAATTTATTGGGTACTTTCTAGTTTCTATAAAAAAGACAAACTAAAAATTATTGAATATTTAAAAAAAATTCTTAAAATGGATTTTTTAGAAATAGAGAATAGATTTATTCTCCGAGAAACAATAAATATTTTTGAAAAACACAATCTTGATTTAGAAGATTGTTTTAATATTAGTTATGCAAATAATCTTAATGCTGATAAATTTTCCACCTTTGACAAGAAAATTAATAGCCTATTATCAAACATTTAAATCCCTTTTAATTTTTTCTTGAAATAATCAACGTAGGGGACTGTGGCGGGATTTTCGCCATACAACATCGAAAGATGCATTGTAAGAAAATTTCCAAAAGTCATCAACTCAACTGACTGAGCAACTTTATTTTCTCCTTTTAGTTCATACCATAATGTCTCAATATTATTTTTTTCAACTACTTCTTTTGTAATCAAATATCTTTTTTGAATTGATGAAGAAAATAATTTAGAAAAAAAGAATAAAAATAGCGATGTTTTTACTGTTTCTTTTGGATTTTTCAAACCCTCCATTAAATGATGATTTAACTCAGGAATAATTCTAAATGAAGAAATTGATTTAGCTGTTTCATTAGTTTGATTGGCGATCGCATTGCCCACCCCGGTTAAAAATTCCGAAACAATATAATAAGGATATTTACCAAATATTTTATTTGCCATTTGTTCTGCCTCCTTTTCTATATTTCGAATATCAACCCCACTAATTGCGGAAATAATCTCATCTTTTTGATAATCTAATATTTTTATATTTAGTAATATGCCCATTATCCCTCCAATTAAATAGCCAAATCCAACTCTCGGTTGACCTGACGGATTATAAATAGGATCAAAATAAAAACTATGTGCATTAATACTTTCAAGAAAAGTTTTTAGAGGCCCACCGGATGATATCCCTAAGATTTTTGCATTTTTTTGATAAGCTTCTTTACCTGACTCCAATACTTCCTCAGTCGTCCCTGAATATGAAGATAAAATCACTAATGTATTATTATCAACAAAACCCGGCAAGTTATAATCATCATTAATAATATATGGGATTTTTATTTCTTTTTTAAAAAGTTCTTTGATAATGTAATGAGGAAATCTTGATCCGCCCATACCACAGGCAACAATATTTTTTACCTGTCTATATTCTTTCGGTATATTTAGTATGAAGGATTTTTCGAATGAATCCTTAATCTGTTCTGGAAATAAATTCATTGATTTTTGAACAATATTATCGGCGTCAATCATATTGTTTAATGATATTAATAAATACTGTATAATTCAAATCGATATGAAAAAAAATAAAATACTTATTTATTTTAATACTCTTCGTATCAATCAATGGTTAAAAAATTTTGTTATTTTTACCGCCATTATTTTTTCAGGAAAACTTTTTAATTTAGATTTATTAACAAAATCTCTTTACGCCTTTATTATCTTTTGCCTCCTTTCATCCGCCTCATATATTTTGAATGACATTATTGATTATCCTTATGATAAGAAACATCCGATAAAAAAAATGCGACCGATTGCGTCAGGGGATATTTCTATGCCTGAGGCAACATTCATTCTATTTATCCTAACTTTAATTTCTTTAATGTTAGCGTTGTTTTTTTCTTTACCATTTTTTTTCTTAAGCTTATTTTTTATTGTTCTTCATTTTTTCTATTCGTTTACTTTAAAAAAACAGCCTGTTATTGATATTTTTACAATCTCTTTTTCTTTTATGTTAAGGACTTTTGCCGGCGAAGTTGCCACCGGCTATCATATCCCTATTTGGCTTCTTTTAACAATATTTTTTGGCTCTCTTTTTATGGCCTCAGTTAAACGTCACGCGGAATTGGTAATTCAAGGAATTAAAACCCGGCTATCACTCTATCGTTATAACGAACATTTTTTAGATTTTCTTACATACACTTTTGGCACAGCTACGATCATTGCCTATTCCACTTATGCTTATGCAGAAAAGCCACCCCAGACTGATACAGAATTTTCTAAATTTTTTATTCGTTTTATACCTGGATTTGAAGCAAGAAAATGGTTAATGATTTCCATACCTTTAGTTGTCTATGGAGTTGCCCGCTATGCGCAACTGCTTTATGAGAAAGCGGAAGGGGAAAGACCGGAAAGAACAATTACAACCGATATTCCTTTAATAGTGACTATTGCTCTCTGGGGAATTATTGTGATCAGCCTCATATATTTGTTGTAAATTGTAGGTTTTTGCCAAAAACCAAATTGGGTTTAGAGCAATCCTGAACCGTTTTCACTATACGGGGTCTGGTTTATGGATTGTAGGTTATAAGCGGTTGACAAACATTCAAAAAGTTTATAAAGTTTGTAAAGTTATAAAGTTTATTAAGTAGGGAAAAAGGATTTTTTTTCCTTACAAATATTATTAATATGAAAACCCAGGATGCAGAGAAAAAACAGGCAGTGACAACGGCGATTGATGCCATTCAAAAACAGTTTGGAAGAGGCTCGATTATGAGATTGGGACAATCTACTGTTGTTCCGGTCGAAGTAATTTCAACCGGTATTCCCACCCTCGATACGGCTCTTGGAGTTGGTGGAATTCCAAAGGGTCGAATTGTGGAAATTTTTGGACCTGAGGCAGCCGGGAAAACAACTGTTTGCCTATCTCTCATTGCTGAAGCTCAAAAAGCTGGTGGAACAGCTGCATTTATTGATGCAGAACACGCACTTGACCCGGCTTGGGCCAAAATTTTAGGAGTTAAACTTGAAGATCTGTTAGTCTCTCAACCTGATACCGGAGAACAGGCTTTGGAAATTACCGAAACTTTGGTTAGATCCGGTGGAATTGATTTAATCGTTGTTGACTCAGTCGCTGCTTTGGTTCCCCGCGCTGAAATCGAAGGTGAAATGGGTGATTCACAGATGGGACTTCAAGCTCGATTGATGTCTCAAGCCCTTAGAAAATTAACTGGCATTGTTTCAAAGTCTAAAACAACCATTGTTTTTACCAATCAGCTTCGACATAAAATTGGCGTTTTCTTTGGTAATCCAGAGACAACACCGGGAGGTTTGGCATTAAAATTTTACTGTAGTATTAGGATGGATGTCCGCAAAATTGAAACTTTAAAAAAGAATAATGCCGTTTATGGCGCTCGTGTCCGAGTCAAGGTAATTAAAAATAAAGTTGCGCCACCTTTCAAAGAAGCTGAAGTAGTTATTATTTCATCAGGAATTGATAAGGAAGAGGGGATCGTCGACTCAGCCATTGCTGCCGGACTTTTGGTTCAAAGTGGCTCTTTTATAAAATATCAGGATAAAGTCCTTGGTCATGGAAAAGCAGAGGTAAAAGAAATATTGATGAAAGACATAAAAATTAGGGAGCAGATATTAAAACAGTTAATTAAAAAATAACCAAGATACAATTTACCAAGTATTCCAAACAATAACCAATTACCAATAATCAATATTGAAAACGTGTTTGGTTAATTGGTAATTGTAAGTTGTTTGTTTCCCTGCCTGCCGGCAGGCAGGTTGAAATTTGGTTATTGGTTATTAATTTATGGATGATGATCTAATTCCTCTTTTAAACTTTGCCTTCTTCTACCTCAAGTTTCGTCCCCGAACTATATCCGAAACCCGCGAGCATCTCTATAAAAAGGTCAGAACGACTCACTGGTCACACGAGGCAGTTGATAAAGTGATTAATCATCTTATTGAGCTAAAATTTTTAGATGATAAAGCGTTTATCGATTATTTGGTCAGGTCTCGAACAGCCACAAAAGTTAAAGGAGTTTATGCGATTAAGCAAGAGCTTTATAGATTTGGAGTTGATAGAGAAATCGTTAATGACTATTTTACTAATACTGAAATTAATGAAGAAGAACTGGCGGAAAAAGCCTTGGCTCGTCGCTGGGAAATAATTAAAAATCTTCCTAAACAAAAACGCTACGAAAAAGCCACTTCCTATCTCCGCAGTCGGGGATTTGGTTTTGATATTGCAAGAAAAACTATCGATAAATTTCTTTCCGATGACCAAGTGTTAGAATAATAAGAGCTTCATCAACAGCATCAAAGATTATTCTATAGTCTCCAACTCTAAATCGATGACTTCCAAGTTCGTAGTTAATGAGGTGGTCGGCAAAAACTAAAGGATCTTCTGCAGAAACAAAATAATCTAATTTTTTAATAATTCTTATTTGAATATCTTTTGGAAGTTTTTTTAAATCACGAATTGCTTGAGGCTTGAATTCGTAAGAGTACATTTTTTATATTCCTAATTGTTTTTTAATTACCGATGATTTAATAGTGTTTTTTTCTTTTCTCGCCTTAGTAATTTTTATTTTATAAGAAGGAGATGAAAGAGCCTCTAAATCCTCAACTATACTTTGCCAACGGTCATTGGGTAAAAGAACTCCTAACGGTTGATCATTTTTTAAAACCCTATAAAAAGTGCCTGTTTTTTGAGCATCAAGAAATAAACGGGTTAATCCAGCCTGTGCAGTTTGAATATTGGTAAATTTTTCATCATTGATTAATTGCTGTATCATATTACAGTATTATATACTGATTCTGTAATCTTTGTCAAGTCAAACCCATTATTTTTAGAAAAAATATCGCAACTTAATAAACGCTTCGAAAAAACAGTCTCTTATCTTCAAAGTAGGGGGTTTGGTTTTGATATTGCTATAAAAATAATTAAGAAGTTTGAAAATAATTCTTAAATATAAACAGAACTTCTGTGGCCAGCAGTTAGAACTTTTACAATTTTATCTTTTTTATCAATAATATAAATTATTCTATATTGTCCGACTCGATAAGAATATTTACCAAAAAGCTCTCTTAAAAGTGGTTTACCAATAAAAGGATTTTCTCTTATTTCTTCAAAAGAAAGATTAATCCCCTCGTAATATTCTTTTTTTATGTCTTTTAGCTCTTTTTTTGCTTGAGCCGTAATTTTTATCTGATACATCATGTAGTAAATAACCGCCAAGTTCTCGCCTAACATCATTCCAATCGTAGAGCTTCCCTAATTTAACGTCTGCCTCGCCTTTTTTTATTGACTCCATAAGGAAAGGGTTTGAAAGAATTTCATTTGTTTCTTTCCAAGATTCGTATTCAGCTACGGAAATGATGACGGCAGCCGGAGACCCATTGACCGTAATAATATATTCGTCAAGCTTTCTTTTTGCGTTATCAACAAGATTAGTTAATTCCTCTCTTGCTTTGGTTATAGGTAATGTTTGTATCATTTTTATATCTTACATAATTATGTACAGATTGTCAAACCTCATTCCATTTGACAAATTAATTGAGCTGATGTACATTATGTACATATGAGTGATCAAATCGTCTTTACTGCTACCGAGGCCCGTCAAAATTTCTTTGAGCTTCTCCGTATGGCTGAAGCAGGGAAAGAACCAATTGTGATGAAAAAAGATACAAATATTAAGTTCAAGATGACAATGATTAAAGAAAAAAAAAGAAAAAAAAATATTGATAAAATTTTAAAAAAAATGGGAGAAATAGGATTACCTGCTCTACCAATAAAAGAAATAAATAGAATTCTTTCCACAATGCACGAAATAAAAATATGAAATCTGTATATATCGACACTAATTTATTTTTATATCTTTCAGAAAAAAAATCTTCTTTTTATTTGGAATCGGTCGAATTAATTAGACATTTAAAAAATGACAGGACATTAATCCTAACTTCATCTGAATCTATTCAAGAAATAGTTTATGTATCTCAAAAAATGAAGAAGCTTAGCTATGGATTAAAAACAATCGAGAAAGTTTTTGAAGTAATTGACGAATTGTTATCTATCAATAAAAAAACCATTAACTATTATTTGGATTTAGTTATTAAACATTCAACAAGTGATAGCAGAGATTCTCTTCACGTAGCTACTTGTATTGAAAATAAAATAGGAACAATTATTACCTATGACTACGGATTTAAAAAATTTAAAGAAATTAAAGTTTTTACCCCACAGGAGT
>PEVZ01000021.1 GCA_002779665.1 Candidatus Roizmanbacteria bacterium CG06_land_8_20_14_3_00_34_14
AACCTTTTAAACTTTGGTCATGTAGTCTTGTACACTTCTACAATAGCAAAGTATTTAACAGGAGCGGGAAAAGAAAAACCGGCGGGGAATTTTTTCGAAAACGTTCACATTTCTGTTGATTTCCCTTTCTGTTTACTCTATATTGAAGTTATGGTCAGAAAGATAACAATTTTTTTTATAGTCTATTTATTTCTTAATATTCTAAATTTATTTTTGATAGACAAAGCTTTTGCTTATTCTAATACCCGTAAGGATTTTGACCAAGTTTTAGGAGAGATTTCGGACAGAAAAAATAATAGTAGTAATTACCAATTTACCGCTTCATATAAAGCAGATTTATCCGATGGATATACGGCTGAAATTAAACCAGGAGACGCTAGGGCCGCCAATCTGAAAGCATTTCTACGTAAATATAACTCTGATCTTTATAATCATACTGATAAGATAATCGAGGTTTCAGACAAATATGGATTCGATTACCGTCTACTTCCTGCAATTGCTATGCAGGAATCAAACCTTTGCCATCTCATACCGGAAAACTCATTTAACTGTTGGGGATGGGGGATTTATGGAACAACGGTAACAAGATTTGATTCCTATGATGATGCGATTGAAACAGTTGGAAAAGGAATCAAAGATCATTATATAGATGAGGGCCTAGTGACCGCATCGGCCATTATGGCAAAATATACTCCTTCCTCTAAAGGTAGCTGGCAACATGGGGTAAATACTTTTATGAAAGCATTAGAGTAAATTTACTGTACTGATCTGGAGTTCGAAAGCTCTTGAGACATTGAATATTGAGTTCCTGATTTTTTACTTCGGACGGCAAAGGCTGAACCTCTTTTTTTCTTTTTATTCATCAGAGCACTGAGCCAGGTTTTAGACTCGCCAACTTTAGCTCGTAGAGTCCTCAAAATATTCAGGACTAATTCTAAGAAACGAATATGATATATACCCGGTTTCTCTGGTAGGCCATTGATTGTTAAATTTTCAACATCTTTAACATCGTTAATAAGGGAAGCGTCGGCTTTCTTAATCATTTCAATTTCTTTTTTAATCGCCTCAACCAGTTCTTGAATCTGCTTTTTTATTAGAGTAGATTCGTAATATTCTTGGTAATTAAAAATTTTAACTTCCTGTTTACCGGCCATTACTTTAGAAATTTCCTTTTTAAAGTTAAATTCGCTCCCTACATTATCGTCTTCATGATCGTCATTTCCTCCAAAAAATTGATCAAGCATTCCGCCTCCTATTTTTCCAAAAGCATCAACAGTATTTTTTGCAGTAGAACTTCCCAAATCACGAAGAGATTCGAGAGGATTTTTAGCCGGATCGTTTTGACTTTTTATTTTGGTATTTTGCATTTTTACCATGCCAATATTTTACTACAGGCTAATCAGATAATCAAGTGTTTTTTGTTTTCGGAGTATCGTAGCATAGTAATAACTATTTTGGATGGCTTTTTTCTTCTCATTTTCATCTTTAATATTGACAAATAATTTATCTAAATCAGCTTGTTCGACTTTAAGATTCTCTTTATCAGCAATTTCAGCCAGGACGAATTCAAGTTTGTAAGTATCTTCTGTCTCCTTTTTAAATTGAGCTTTAAGAGTATCCATCGTCAAATTCTTGGATTTCAAATAGTTGTCAGTGGTTAAACCGATTTTTTGAATTTCATCAAGCAGATGACTCAAGCGATGGTTAACTTCTTCTTCAATAATTAAGTCAGATACTTCTATTGATGTTTCTGATAATAAAGCCGTAAGGACTTCATTTAAAATCTGATTTTTATCATCCTCAGGTTTTCCGCCAGCTGGCGGATTTGTTTTATCTTTACCGGGCACCCAAATATTAGATTTTTTAGCCTTTTCTTTAGCCTCTTTGATTACTTTTTTATAGTCTCCGAGGGAGATAGTTGGTTTTTCTGCGACGACGATTTTGATTTGCCAATCTTCACCTTCCTTGGCTTTAGGTAAATCAATTTTTGGAGAGATGATTGGTTTAATACCTTCTTTTTGAACAAGTTCATGGTAGATACGAGATATCATTTTTTGAGCTAATTCCTGAAAAATAACCTCTTTAGTCAAATGTTTTTCAGCAATACTTTTTGGAACCTTTCCTTGGCGGAATCCCTCAACAGTGAGATTTTTCTGAAGTCTTGAAAATGCCTCATCTTCTTCTTTTTTAATATCAGCCTTAGGCACATCAACTATCAACTGAAGCGTATTTTTTGGAAGTTTTTCTTTCTTATAACTGTACATAGATTACAATTGTACAGGAAATTGATTTGAAAGCAATAACATTTTTTCCTCTTCTTTTTCAAATTGGTGAATAAAATAGTTCACCCGCACTGCCCAGGTCGGACTCTCCGAGTAAATCGGCCCAATGTCCTCGACAGTCAATGCACCCTTATTAAAGTAGTTTTTTCTAAGGCCTTTTGCGACTGTGTCTATTCCGTCGGCCCAGCTTTCAAACATCATATATCCTCGAGCCCAACCGAATGCATTATATGAGTTTGGCCAAATAAACTTTCCAAAAGTTGATTCGAGCCCGGCAATTGACGGCAAGAGATAACAATTGATTTGATATTTTATACAGGCTTTAACAAATGATTTAGACTCGTTAGCCATCGGCGAGTTATATTTATTGAGAACGTTTTCAATAATTACTTGAGTATTTTTCTGTCTTAAATATTCAATTTCTGTCGACTCGATAAAGGAATTATGATTGAGGATTGCTGAGGCACCGGCAAATATTTCTGCATTCACGGAAAAAGCGACCGAGAGAAAAAGAAAAAAGAAGATAATTGTTATGAAAATATATTTCTTCATGATGTCGTTATTCTTTTTAATTTTTAATTTAAGCTAAATACGAATATATTGGTTTTATGATGCTGTCATCCGCCATTTCTTTATTCAGATCCACCATATCTTACTTTAAACCTTTGTTTGGGTTGAAGTATCCTCCTTCGCTCATGTTCGACTCGAGGTTTACATCCTCGCAGTCGAATATTCGCTTCGAAGGATTTGTCTCACTAATCCTCACTTCGTATCGGAAAGTGAGACATAAAAAAATCCTAAAGCTTTTCTAAAAATTAGAAGAACCTTAGGATCTGGTTTGTATTATAACAGAAGACTATAGGAAAGTCAATGATTCATAATACAAACCTATAATTGGTCATTGTTTGGAATACTTGGAGCTTGGTTATCGAATATTTAGGATATAATATTCTTCTATGAAAACCTTTTATTGTTATAGCTTCGGGTGTCGGGTAAACCAGGCTGAGAAAGAAGCGGTTGACCGGGAAATGCAAATGGCAGGTTATGTAGTAGATGTTAGGAGACCTGATATTACCATAATTAACACTTGTGCCATTACCCACAAGGCTGAGCGCGAAGCAAAACAGTTAATATACAAATTAAAACGAGAAAATCCGGGTGGACAGATTCTCGTTACGGGTTGCTCGGCCACTTATTGGAAGAAAAATAAATTATTAAAAGATTTGCCAATAGATTTAGTCGTTGATAATATTAATAAGGAGTTTTTAGTTAAGATTCTTCAAAAAAGATTGTCAGGCCGAGCTTTGCATAACCTCGGAGGTTATGCATCGGTCGGCGATAAATATTTGAATTCCGGGAGGGCGTTAATTAAGATACAAGATGGCTGTCAGAGGTTTTGTAGTTATTGCATTGTGCCTTATCTTCGAGGTAATCCAAGGTCTGAAATAATTCAGAATTTAGAATTCAGAATTAAGAATTTGGGCACTAATATCAAAGAAGTAATTTTTACAGCGATTAATACTGAAGCGTTTGGATTTGACACCGGAGAAACGCTGATTCAACTGATTCAACAGACTCTGACTGATTCAACTGTTTCACGAATTAGCTTTGGCTCGATCCACCCTTGGAGTATTAACGATGAGTTTTTGCGTTATTATAAAAAAATTTTACCGCTCAAAAGATTGGTTAATTTTTTTCATGTGCCGATTCAATCGGGGTCAAACAAAATTCTTAATCTGATGAAGCGAGGGTATTCGACAAACGATATTTCGTTAAAATTAGTTAAAATTCGCAAATTAAATCCATATGCTTTGATTGCGACGGATGTAATTGTAGGATTTTTAGACGAATCTGATAGGGATTTCCAGGATACCTACGACTTCCTGAAGAAATCACCAATTTCAAAATTTCATATTTTTCGTTTTTCAAATAGAGATAATACGGCCGCTTATTATATGAAAAGGAATTTAAAGGAGCCGAGCGTCTCTATCAAAATAAAACGGGCAAA
Organism: Candidatus Roizmanbacteria bacterium CG06_land_8_20_14_3_00_34_14; assembly: GCA_002779665.1. GTDB lineage: Bacteria > Patescibacteriota > Microgenomatia > UBA1406 > GWC2-37-13 > GWC2-37-13. The sequence goes on from PEVZ01000021.1 coordinate 4,291, forward strand.
GATTTTAGCGAAGTTAAATAAAGAAAAATTTGAAGCATTTCAGAGGCTGAATGTAGGGCGATCAAGTCAGGCTCTTTTTATCACCAATCGAGAAGGGGATTATCAAGAGTCAATAATAGATAACCAACTGCCTGTCTTTGTCGAGACCAAATCGGATTTAAACGGTCAATTAAGAGATATAAAAATATTGGAATATAAAAACGATAAGTTATTTGGTAAAATTATCGAAAAGGACGGTTAGCTCCCGTCGTCGAGATTAAATCACGACTGACGGGCTCATCAGTTCTACTTTAGTTGAACGATGAGCAGATATATGTTTTACACTTATGTACTAAGAAGTGCAAGGGATAATAAACTGTATATTGGGTCAACAAGTGATCTTGTGACTAGAAAAAAATTTCACGATCAAGGTAGAGTACAATCAACAAAAAATAGAAGACCTTTAGTATTGATTTATTATGAGGCTTGTTTAACTAAAGAAAAGGCGGAAAAAAGAGAAAAATATTTTAAAACAGGATTTGGAAGAGGGTTTTTAAAAAATAGAATTTAGGACGGTTAGCTCAGTTGGCTAGAGCGTTACATTGACATTGTAAAGGTCATAGGTTCAAGTCCTATACCGTCCACAATGAAAAAAATATTAGTGACAGGTGCGTACGGTTTGGTCGGTACTGATTTGGTCTTGGCTCTACGTAAAAAATATAAACGGGACGATATTATCACCCTTTCCCATAATACTACTCATAACCAATTTGATGTCATTTCGGAAAAAGGTGATGTCCGTGATGGGAAAAATTTGGAAAAAATAATTAAAAAACACAATATTGGTACAGTTTATCATTTAGCCGGACTTCTTTCGGTTGCCAGTGAAAAAAATCCCGATTTGGCCTGGGAAATTAATCTTGGAAGTCTGAAAACAATTCTTGACTTGGCTGTAAAGTATAAGTTTAGAATATTCTGGCCAAGCTCGATTGCCGCTTTTGGTTCAACAACTCCAAAAATAAACACGCCACAAAGGACGGTTCTTGAACCAACTACCATGTACGGAGTTAATAAAGTAGCCGGTGAGCTTTTGTGCCAATATTATTTTTTAAGATATGGAGTTGACGCCCGCAGTCTTCGCTATCCAGGTTTAATCGGTTACAAAACTCCACCGGGAGACGGGACGACAGAATATTCCGTCCATATTTTTTATGGAGCTATTAAAGAGAATAAATATACCTGTTTTTTGAAAAAAGATGCAAGGTTACCAATGATGTTTATTGATGATGCTATCTACGGAACCATAAAACTTATGGAGGCACCAGCCAAAAAAATCACTGTTCGCACCAGTTATAATTTTGGAGCCATAAATTTTACTCCGATTGAATTAGTTAATGAAATTAAGAAATTATCGCCTGAATTTAAGTGTGATTATAAGCCCGACCATCGGCAAAAAATTGCTGACTCCTGGCCAAAATCTATCGACGATTCGCAGGCAAGGCGAGATTGGGGTTGGAAACATAAATATGATCTTGAGAAAATGACTAAGGTTATGTTGTCTCAATTAAAAATTAATCCGCCAGCTGGCAGAAGAAAATAATATGTCAAGAAAAAACTTTTTTTCAGTTTTAAGTAAGGAGATTGAAAGAATTGATAAAGCAAAAACTTCAAAACGTTTTGAAAAAATTATTGATGGTTTTACAAAAGAAAAATCACCCAAGGCAATTATCAACAAAAAAAAATATCAAGTCTTTAATTCCAATGATTATTTAGGACTTCGTCATCATCCATTACTCAAAAAGGCTGAACAAAAGGCCTCAAAAATTTATGGCACCGGTCCCGGGGCTGTTCGATTTATTTCCGGAAGTCTAAAAATTCATCGCGATATAGAAAAGGCCTTGGCTAAATTTCATAAAAAGGATGATGCGATGGTTTTTTCTTCGTCATTTGCCACCAATCTGGCGGTTTTGTACTGCCTTATTTCCGGACAAAACAAGGATTCTTTAGTCGACGCCAACGTGATCGTCATCTCCGACGCCCTAAATCATCGTAGCATTATCGATGGAATAAGAATTGCCAATCTTCCCAAAGAGCAAAGAACAATTTTTAGACATATGGACACCGGGCACTTGAGTCAAATTCTTGAAGCAAATAAAAATAAGTATAAAAGGGCCTTGGTCGTCACTGATGGAGTCTTTAGTATGTTAGGCGAATATCAAAAACTTAAGGAAATTAGGAATATTATTGACAGATATGACGGTCAATATGAAAACGGGGTACTACTCGTAGTCGATGATGCCCACGGAGTCGGGATTGCCGGAAAAACAGGACGGGGTATTGAGGAGATAGAGGGAGTAAAAGCTGATGTCCTTATTGGTACTTTCGGGAAAGCTTTTGGGGCTGATGGCGGATATGTAGTCGCCAGTCAAACAATCATCGATTATCTAAGAGAATCGGCAGCTACTTATATTTATTCCAATTCTATCCCGCCTGGAACAGCCGGGGCGGTATTAAAGTCAATTGAAATATTGGATAAAACAGCTGGAAAGAAATTATTAAAAAATTCGAAGGAAAATGTTGCCTATTTTAAAAAACAGATGAAAAAGGTTGGTTACCAATTTGCCACCGATTCATCTCACCCGATTCAACCGGTATTGATTGGCGACCCGATCAAAACAAGTGATTTAGTAGGAAAGCTTTTTAAGAAAAATATTATTGTTACTAATATCAGTTTCCCAGTCGTGCCAAAAGGACGGGATGAAATAAGAGTTCAAATTTCAGCTGTTCATACAAAAAAAGATATTGACCAATTGGTAAAAGCGTTTGAAGAGGAATTAGTTTATAATTGAGAATTATGAAAAACAATTTAAATTCACTCAGACATTCTTGTGCTCACTTATTGGCCGCAGCAGTATTGTTCTATTATCCTGATGCAAAGTTAACTCTTGGACCTTCAATCGAAAATGGCTTTTATTATGATATTGATTTTGGTCCTTCGGCAAGCTCAGGACAATTTTCGGAAAAAGAATTTCCGAAAATTGAACAAAAAATGCACGAACTTTCTAAAAAATGGATTAAATTTGAAGGTGTAGAAGTTGATAAAAATGAAGCGTTAAAACAGTTTAAAGGAAACGAATACAAGGAAGATTTGATAAAAGGTATAGTCGATAAAAAAGAAAAGATAACGATTTATAAATCAGGAGAATTTTCGGATCTATGTCGAGGCGGTCACGTTGACAATCCAAAAGAAAGTCTGAAACATTTTAAATTATTGTCTATTGCCGGAGCCTATTGGCGGGGGAACGAGAAAAATAAGATGTTGACCCGTATCTATGGGACAATTTTCCCAACAAAAGAAGAGCTTGACGCGTATCTGAAGATGATCGAAGAAGCCAAAAAAAGAGACCACCGGAAAATCGGTCGTGAACTTGAGTTATTTACAATTAATAACGAAGTCGGGCCCGGGATCACTCTCTGGCTTCCAAATGGCTCAATAATCAGGCGGGAGATTGAAAACTATATGGTTACCGAGCAAACAAAATTAGGATTTAAACACGTCTATAGCCCGCATATTGGTCGAAAATCACTTTGGGAAAAAAGCGGTCACTGGGATTTGTACAGACAAAAAATGTATTCACCAATGGACGTTGACGGCGAGGAATATCTTGTCAAACCGATGACCTGTCCGATGCACATCCAATCTTTTACTTTTAATCCAAAGTCATATCGAGATTTGCCTTACCGGATCGCTGAGATTGGTTCGGTATACCGATATGAACAGTCGGGTGAGTTAGCCGGACTGCTTAGAGTTAGAGCTTTTACCCAGGATGATGCTCATATTTTTTGTACTCAAGAACAGGCCGTTGACGAATTTATTTCCGTCTTTAACTTTATAAATAAATTATATAAAGTGTTTGGTTTTAAAGATTATCGAGTCAGATTAGGGGTACGATCTAAAAAGGAAAAATATCTTGGTGAAGATTCACTTTGGAAAAAAGCTCAAGAAAAAGCAATTGAGGCGTTGGATAAAACTGGAGCAAAGTATTCTATTTCAGAGGGCGACGCAGCCTTTTATGGTCCAAAGGCGGATTTTATGATCAAAGATGCCTTAGGTCGCGAATGGCAATGTGGGACTGTCCAGATTGATTTTATGTTGCCGGAAAGATTTGACCTAAAATATATTGATACTGATGGTAAGGAAAAAACACCTGTAATGATTCATCGGGCACCACTTGGGTCATTAGAACGCTTTATGGCAATATTGATTGAACAGTATGCCGGAGCTTTTCCACTTTGGCTCTCTCCAATTCAGGTGGCTGTCCTACCAATTTCCGAAAAATTTTTGGAACCGGCTGAGAAAGTAAAAGAGGAACTGCTTAATAATAATATTCGGGTGACTCTTAATGATGAAAATAAATCGCTTGGAGGCAAGATCCGTAATTCAACCTTGCAAAAGATACCGTTTATGATTATAATAGGAGAGA
>PEVZ01000049.1 GCA_002779665.1 Candidatus Roizmanbacteria bacterium CG06_land_8_20_14_3_00_34_14
TGAAAAAGTCGAATTTATGTCCAGTAACCCTTGGGATTTTTCTGATGAATTAATAAAAGTTATGGTGAATAATAAAAATATTAGTCGTCAACTTCATCTTCCGGTTCAATCTGGAGACGATGCAGTTTTGAAAAGAATGAATCGCTGGTACACAAGCGAAGAATATTTAACAATTGTAAAAAAATTAAAAAATAATATTCCAAATTTAAAATTAACCACTGATATTATCGTTGGATTTTGTGGAGAGACAGATGAAGAATTTCAAAACACAGTGACGCTCTGTAAGAAAGTTGGGTTTAGTTGGGCTTATGTATCGCGTTACTCACCCCGCTTCAATACAGCGGCCACGAAAGTTTTTAAAGATGATGTTCCCCACTCGGTAAAGAAAAAACGTTGGTTAGTTTTGGAGAACTTAATAAATCAACCACAATTAAAAAAAATGATAAAATAAAATTATGAAACTACTTGTCACTGGAGGAGCAGGATTTATAGGAAGTAATTTTATTTTATACTGGCTAAAAAAATATCCACAAGATAAAATTATTAACTTAGACAAACTTACCTACGCCGGCAATCTGGAAAATTTAAAGTCAATTGAAAAAAACCCCAACTATGAATTCGTCCAAGGTGATATTTGCGATCCTAAGTTGGTCAATTCATTGACTGAAAAAGTTGATACGATCGTCCACTTCGCCGCCGAATCCCATGTTGACAGATCAATTTTTGACCCGGCTCCATTTATCAAAACCAATATCGAAGGTACTTATGTTTTGTTGGAGTCGGCTTTTAAAAACAAAGTAAAAAGATTTCATCACATCTCGACCGACGAAGTTTTTGGTGCTCTCGAATTAAATAGCACAACAAAATTTAATGATCTTTCCCCCTACAATCCCCACAGTCCCTATTCGGCCTCGAAAGCCTCATCCGACCATTTGGTCCGCGCATATTTTGACACTTATCAACTTCCTATCACTATCTCAAACTGTTCGAACAATTTTGGTCCTTACCAATTTCCGGAAAAATTAATTCCATTAGCAATTACCAATATCATTGAGGGGGGGAAAGTCCCAATTTATGGTGATGGTCTTTATGTCCGTGATTGGCTTTATGTCGAAGATCACTGCAAGGCAATAGATTTAATTTTAAATAAAGGAAAAATTGGGGAAACTTATTTAGTCGGTGGACTCACAGAAGACGTTTCTAACTTAGAAATAATCAAAAAAATTTTGAAAATTATGGGAAAAGATGAGTCGGAAATTGAATATGTAAAAGATCGACCCGGTCATGATAGACGATATGCGGTTGACTGGTCAAGAATAAATAAAGAGTTAGGCTGGAAACCAAACTATGGATTTGATGAATATCTTGAACAAACTATTAGTTGGTATAAAAACAATCAGGAATGGTGGAGGAGGATTAAATGCTAAAAATCGCTCTTACAGGTGCTGATGGTTTAGTCGGGTCACGAATCGTTGAGTTATTAAACAATGACTTCGATTTTATTCCTTTGCCTCAAAAGTTGATGGATATCACCGATAAAAACCAAGTAAACATTATATTGAATAATCTTGATTTTGATATTTTTTTTCACTTAGCCGCCTACACCAACGTCCCCGGCGCAGAAACAAATCGCGAACTCTGCTTTAAAATTAATGTCGAGGGAACAAAAAATGTTTTTGAAGCGGTCAGGCAAAAACAAAAAAAATTTATTTATGTCTCAACCGATTTTGTTTTTGACGGCGTCACTCCTCCATATGATGAAAATTCAAGACCTAACCCCATCGGGGTTTATGCCCAATCAAAATATGAAGGTGAAAAAATTATTGGTAGTGACGGAATGATTATCCGTATAGCCTATCCTTACCGGGCCAATTTTGAGATAAAAAAAGATTTTTTCCGGACTTTTAAATATTATTTAGAAAATAAAAAACAACTATCAATGATTACCGATTCACTAATGACTCCAACTTTTATAGATGATATTGCCAACGGACTAGAATATTTATTTAATAACTATCAGCCAGAAATTTATCATTTGGTTGGAAGCCAATCCATCTCTCCATTTGAGACAGCGACAAAAATTGCTGAGACTTTTAACCTTGATAAATCTTTGATAGGTAAAACAACCTATGAAGAATATATTAAAAATAAACCTGGTCTACCTAAATTAGCGGAAATAAAAAGTAAAAAAAATAATTTTTGGAAAATGAAGATATTTTCAGATGGTCTGGAAGAAATAAGAAAACAATTGTAAAATATTAATTTATGACTATCACTATTGTTGGACACGGTTATGTTGGACTTGTAACCGCCTGTGTTTTTGCCGATTTTGGAAATCAGGTTAATGTCATTGGGCACACTCAAGAAAAAATAAATCGATTAAATTCCGGAGACCCAATTATTTATGAACCGGGATTAAAAGAGCTACTTCAAAAAAATTTATCGGCAAAAAGAATTAATTTCACCCTTGATTTTGAGAAGCCAATTTCCGAATCTGATATTGTTTTTATAACTGTTGGGACACCGCCAAAAATAAATGGAGAGGCAGATCTTTCGGCTGTTATTACTGTCGCTCACGAAATTGCCAAGAGCTTAAAAAAAGGTTTTACGGTAGTTTCTTGTAAAAGTACGGTTCCATTGGGAACAAATAAAAAAATTGAGGAAATAATTAATAAAAATAAATCGGCAGGAACTGAATTTGCAGTTGCTTCCTGCCCAGAATTTCTCCGAGAAGGAACAGCTCTTAAAGACACTTTACTCCCCGACCGAATAATTATTGGCTCAGAATCAGATAAGGCTAAAGAGGTTTTAATAAATCTTCACAAACCGATTGGCGGTAAACGTGTAATAACAAATTTAGCATCGGCCGAATTAATAAAATATGCCTCAAACTCTATTCTTGCTACCAAGATTTCTTTTGCCAATCTAATATCTTTTTACTGTGAGAAAACCGGGGGAGATGTTGAGACGGTCCTGGACGGAGTCGGACTTGATCACAGGACCGGTAGAAACTTTCTTTTCCCGGGACTTGGATATGGAGGTTCTTGTTTCCCCAAAGACGTCAAGGCGCTTTTAGCAATCGGTAATAATCTTGGAGTCGACACGTCACTTTTAAAAGCCGTTGAGGAGATAAATAAGCAAGCTAAAGAAAATATGATTGAAAAAATAATTAAGTTCTCACCTGGTAAAAATATTGCTGTATGGGGTCTAAGTTTTAAACCAGATACTGATGATATTCGCGAGGCCCCCGCCCTTTACATAATAAATTTATTAATCAAAAAGGGGTTTGGGATAAAAGCTTTTGACCCGGTCGCTATGGAAAATGTCAAAAAAAGTTTTAAAGGAAATATTAATTTTGTTAATGATCAATACGAGGCTGTCAAAGACTCGGACGCCCTATTTATTGCGACCGAATGGAACGAGTTTAAACAAATTGATTTAAATAAGGTCAAGTCATTATTAAAATCGCCGGTTATTTTTGATGGAAGAAATATTTATGAGCCAATAACAATGAAAGAATTGGGATTTAAATATTATTCTGTTGGAAGAATATAAAAGGCGAAGATATTGAATTTTTTTCGGTTTTGTTTGTTTTCCGATAAAAAATTTGATATCGAGCTCTATATAATTTTATGAACATACTCATAACAGGTGGAGCAGGTTTCATTGGAAGCCATCTGACAAAATTTCATCTTTCTAAAAATGATGACGTAACGGTCATCGATAATTTTGTCACTGGTAATAGGATGAACATACCACCTGCAAATAATCTAAAAATAATCGAAGCAGATATCACCAATTATAATTTTTCCAATCTTCCTACTTTTGATATTGTTTATGACCTTGCCTCCCCTGCCTCGCCAAAAGATTTCAAAAATTTGTCATTAGAAATTTTGAAAACAAATAGTATTGGCTTAATTAATTTACTTGATTTTTTTGTAAAAAGTAATAGTGGGACATTTGTTTTTTCCTCAACTTCAGAAATTTATGGTGACCCGCTTGAACATCCACAAAAAGAGACTTATTTTGGTAATGTTAATTCTGTAGGATTACGTTCATGTTATGATGAAAGCAAAAGATTTGCCGAAGCTTTGATGATGGCATACTTTAGAAAGTATAAAAAAGATATCAGAATTGCCCGCATTTTTAATACCTATGGACCATTCATGAAAAAGAACGATGGTCGGGTTGTCTCAAACTTGGTCAATCAGGCAATAGACAATCAGCCATTGACAATCTACGGCAATGGAAAACAGACTCGATCTTTATGCTATGTCTCAGATATGGTTGAAGGTTTATATTCCTTAGCAATGACTGAAAATATTTCCGGAGAAATCATTAATATTGGAAATCCTAACGAAAAGACAATTCTTGAAATTGCTGATATAATAAAAAAATTAGTTGGTTCTAAATCAGAAATCGTATTTAAAGAAATTGGAGCCGATGACCCAAAAAGACGCTGTCCTGATATTACAAAAGCTAAAAAAATATTAAGTTGGGAGCCAAAAGTTGCACTTGAAGAAGGGTTATTAAAAACAATTAATTATTTTAGCAAAATATGAAAAAAGCGCTTGTTGTTCTTCCAACCTATAATGAAGCAGGTTTTATTAAAAAATTAATTGAAGATATTCTATTGCAAAATGAAAAGGTTAAAAATTGGGAAATTGAAGTCTTGGTTAATGATAGCGCCTCAACTGACGATACGGCCAAAATAGTCAAAGAGCTACATAAAAAATATCCTAAAAACCTCTACCTTTTGGAGACAAAGAAAGAAGGATTGGGAAGAGCTTATCATCAGGCATTTGTTTATGCGATTGAGCATATTCAACCGTTTGTGATTATCCAGATGGATGCTGATTTTTCTCATAACCCCAATGATATTCCATTATTCTTAGATAAAATTGCTCGAGGAGCTGATTTTGTAGTTGGTGCCCGTTATATTAAAGGTGGCTCTATTCCTTCCAATTGGGGAATTCATAGAAAAATACTGTCTGTTATTGCTAATTTGATTATCCGCTTTGGATTTATGAAATTAAATATTCATGAATGGACCAATGGTTTTCGGGCAATAAAAATCTGGCTTATTAAAGATTCACTTGATCATATAAAAAACTATTCTGGATATGTTTTCCAAATTGCTATGTTGGATTATGCTATTAAAAAAGGAGCTATGCTCGCTGAGATTCCTAATAATTTTATCGATAGAAAATATGGTAAATCTAAAATTTTTGTTTCACAATATATATTCCAAATACTTAGCTATATTCTTTTAAATTCTTCTTTTATTAAATTTATTGTTGTAGGCTTATTGGGTTTTGCCGTTGATTTTTCTTTTGCCTATTTATTTATTAATAAATCTCATATTGCCAAAGTTAGGGCCAATATTTATAGCGCTGAAGTGGCAATATTTTTTAATTTCCTGCTTAATAACTTTTGGAGTTTTAAAGATAAGAAGATTACGGGAGGATTTTTTTCATTTTTAACCAAATTTATATCCTTTAACTTTGTATCGTTAGGTTCAATTATTATTCAAGCCGTCGGATTAAGCTTGGCTTTAAAATTCTTTGGTGACGGAGCAAACTCTTGGATTATCTATAAGGTTGCAATTATTGCTTTTATCGTTATCCCCTATTCTTACATTCTTTACAATAAGTTTATCTGGAAGAAAAAGTAATTTATTCCTTCGTAGAATATTCGCTTGATACCCATCCTTCATCAAAACTTCCTTCGACCAACCCAATTTGACTACCATTAAATTTTATTTTAAACCAACCAGTTTTTTCATCTAAGAATTCATATTTTTCACCTGGCTTTACTTTTGCTGACTCTGATGCATTAATTGACCCATCAACTCTTACCCTAAGCCAACCCTGAGGATTATCTTTTATTTTAACATAAGTTTTATTGCTCGTGCTGGCACTGCTACTGGCTGTCTTGGTTTTGTCATCGGGTTCTTTGGCAAATGAGGAACTTTGGTCAATTGCTAATTTAAACATCGCATTAACTCGATATCCCGGATCAACATTAATCTTTTGTGTTCTTCTGAAAAAGCCCGGCATAAAAACTGAAAGCTCGTGGTCACCTCTCAAAACGTTATCCATCAAGGCGGGCGCTACACTTTTTTCATCTCCATCTAATGTAACAATTGCTCCTTGTGGTTCCGTCTCAACATAAATTTCCCCTGATTGTGAATTTGACGGTTTTTTAATCATTTTTATAGTTGTAAATATTTCGCCGGCCGAAGCAATATCTGAGGAGCCAAGTTCTCGATTTACATAAGTTAACGCATTTTTATAAATATTTATTTTTCCGTTCCAAGAAGCCGTGTCAGTAGCAGTTGCTTCCGGAATTAATTTAAGTAAATACTCTCCAACTTTATATTTATCTTCATAAGGTGTTTTACCAATAAAAGTGCTGTTAATAAATATACTCGCCGTCGGAGAAGAAATTATTTTAATCTTACCAGTCTCGTTTTGTTTATCTAAAATGAAAAACCGCACCGCAACAAAACCAATAAAAAACAGAACTAATATTAGCAATAATGATAATTTCCCTTTCATATTTGTCATATCCTCATTTTAGGTGAGTTTTCTAAACTTTTCAACCCTCAATAAAAATACTTTAATTAATTAAAGTATTTTACCCCAGCTTAATTAAAATTATTCTAAGCCAATTTGAAGCTTTTTGAGATCGAGGGTAAATTTGAAACCTGTGAGAAATTCAATTCCGACCAAAGCGTCATCTCCTTTTGTAAACATTAACGAGATGTGTTTTTCAGCTTTTTCATATCTAATTTTAACCCTAAACATTTCTTCGGTCAGAATAGTTCCGTCTCCGATTTCAAAATCCTGAAAAGATAATCTTCCTGACGTAATTAATGACCTGTATTTGTCTGGTAAAGATAATCCACCTGTATATCCAGTATCGATAAAACAATCTACTTGTTTTGGTGAAGATAGCAAAACGACAATCTTAATATGAGGATGATTTTTGGAATCTAAATATATATTCATTTAAACATTGATGGAAGTCTTCCAATATTTGCCATATAAAATACTCTTCGAGGAAAATTTTTTTTGGCTTTATCCATCGCTTCAATAGGTGTTTTACCAACAAAAAACTTGCCACTATTAGCTTCAATTGTTACATAATAGCCTGGCTTATATTTTTTATCAAGATGTGGCTTAATTTTATGATAAATTTCTCTACCTTTTTCTACAATGAATTCTTGAGTTAGATTAATCGTTGACATATAAAATAATTGTAGTATAATGATTCCAAGTTTGCAATAAACTTATGAAAATACTATTTGTTTCCAACTCGTCTTTCAGGCGACTCTTTGGGGAGGGTAGTATTTCTTGTCTGCGTAAGCAGGTTATGACCTAAAGAGTCAACATAAATTACTATCACCCCGGATAAGACCCGGGGATTTTTTTTGGGGAAAATTATAAATTAAATTTAAAATTATGAAAAAGCAAAGTAAAAACAAAAAGGTCGTGATAGCATTTTCCGGAGGTCTGGATACCTCTTTCTGTGCCTTTTATCTAAATAAAAAAGGTTATGAAGTAATTACTATGACTGTTGACACCGGTGGCTTTACTAAAAAAGATCAAGTATCCATAGCCAAACAATCAAAATTAGTCGGTGCCAGTAAACATTATTTTATTGACGGAAAAAAAGAACTCTATGAAAAAATTGTTTCTTACATAATTAAGGGAAATATTTTAAGAGGTGGAGTCTATCCATTATCAGCCGGACCTGAAAGATTAATTATTGCCACTAAACTGGTTGAGTTTGCTAAAAAAGAAGACGCGATTGCTGTGGCTCATGGATCAACTGGGGCTGGTAATGATCAAGTTCGTTTTGATGTCACAATAAAAGTTCTTGCCCCTGAATTAAAGATAATTGCGCTAATCAGATCTTTATCAATTGCAAGAAACGAAGAGATGAATATTTTAAAAAAATATGGTATTCCTTTTGATGAAGCAAAAAAAGATTACTCGATTAATCAGGGAATGCTGGGAATAACTATTGGTGGAAAAGAAACAAAAGGGTCATGGGAGTCACCTCCAGATGATGTTTATTCTATCTCCTCAATTGAAAAAGCTCCGAATAAGGGAGAAGAAATAGTTATTAATTTTGAAAGTGGTCTACCAACTCAAATTAATAAAAAAGAGATGAACGGCATCGAAATAATGAAATACCTGAATGAATTGGGTGCCAAACACGGCGTTGGAAAAGGAATCCACTTGGGTAATACGATTTTGGGGGTAAAAGGTAGAGTTGCTTTTGTAGCCCCAGCAGCTTTAATTTTGATCAAAGCACATAAAGAACTGGAAAAATTAGTTTTAACAAAATGGCAACTTTTTTGGAAAGATATTCTAACTGAAGCTTATGGAAATTTTCTTCATGAAGCCCTTTATTTTGATCCTGTTGTCAAAGACATCGAAGTTCTGATTGATAGTAGTCAAAAAAAAGTGACTGGCCAAGTAAAAATTAAATTAATCAAAGGCAATATTATTATCGTCGGTTATAAAAGTCCTTACTCTTTAATGGATCAAAAAATTGCCACCTATGGCGAAGAAAATAGTTTTTGGACAGGTGAAGAAGTGGCTGGTTTTTCAAAAATATATGGTTTACAAAGCATTTTAGCCCAAAAAGCTAATAAGAAAATATGAAAAAAATCAAATTAGATAAAATTCCCTATCTTTTTAAAAATGTCTGTCTTCCTTATGAGGTGTCTATTTCTGATAAATTAGCACCCATCGAAGGATCTATTATTGTGGCTCAAGCCCTGGAAAACGAAGGAAAAAAAGATGATTTTGATTTTACCAATGGTCGGCTGGGAAAAGTTGTCAAAGGTGATATATTTCCGGGTGTTTTAGGATTAAGAAAGGCGGTAGTTGAATTTGCCAGTTACATCCCAACCCAAGTAAAGATAGGAGATGAATTATATCTTGTCTGCGAAAGCGGATTGATTGGACAGATCTCAGGCGTTTATAAAAGTTGGGGTGAACCAATGAAAGTTAAAATTCTCGGAGGTATTATTGACAAGAATGGAAATCAGTGTAATTTAAAAAATTATTCTTTACCTACAATAAAAAATAAAAAAAATATCCCGATAATTTCATTTATCGGGACAAGAATGGACTGTGGTAAAACAACTATGGCCTGTAAAATCGCATTAGGATTAAAAAATGCTGGTAAAAAAATAGTGGCCATCAAACCAACTGGCGTTGCTTTTAGCCAGGATCTTTATAAATTAAAAGAATATGGATCGATTCAGGTGTTGGACTTTGTTGATATGGGATTACCTTCAACCTGTAATGGCAATTACAAGGAAATCGTTTCAGCAACAGAAAATCTAATTAATCTAGCAAAATCTTACAACCCTGATTTAATATTAATGGAATTTGGAGATAGCTTACTTGGAGCATATCATGTCAAGGATGTCCTTAATTATTTACCTATTAAACAACAAATTCAATTCCTTATTCTTGCAGCAAACGATCTCTTGGGTGTTGAAGGTGCTAAAAATATCCTTGCTAAATATCAATTAAAAATTGATTTAGTAACCGGTCCGATTGCCAATAGTGAAATTGGCGTTGATTTAATCAAAAAAAATTTTGAGATAGAAGCAGAAAGTAATCAATACAAAATTCCAAAAACGATCAAAATGATCACTAACTTATTGCAAGTTAAAAAAAAATAATATGAAATTTAAAGGAAAACATTTTTACAATACGGCGGATCTTTCTCAAAAGGAAGTTAATTATTTAATTGATTTGGCATTGGCTATGAAGAAAGGTAAGGTTAAAAAAAGCTTGTCAGGAAAATCACTGGCGATGTTGTTCTTTAATCCATCATTAAGAACTCGTTTGTCTTTTACGATTGCCATGCAAAAGCTGGGAGGCTTGGGGGTTGATTTTCCGATAAAAGACGGTTACACCTTTGAGTGCGAACTTGGAAAAATTATGGATAAGGGAACAATTGAACATATTAAAGATGCCGCCAAAGTGATATCGAGTTATTGTAATGTAATTGCTGTTCGAGCAAGCGATTTAATTACATCAAGTTCCGAAAGTGTAAAGGTTCAAGAGTGGTCAGAATTGAAAAAAGATAAAACAATAAAAAGTTTTATGGAGTATGCCGATGTACCGGTTATTAATATGGAATCTAATGTTTATCATCCCTGCCAGGGATTGGGGGATGCTGTTACAATCAAAGAAAAACTAGGTAAGACAAAAAAGAAAAAGTATGTAATGACTTGGGTTTCTCACCCAAAATCTTTACCGATGGCCACCCCTAATTCTCAAATACTTTCAGCTTGTGATTTAGGAATGGATGTGGTGATTGCACATCCTGAAGGATGGGAACTGGACACGGAAATTATGAAAACTATGAAACAGAAGGCTGAAGAAGCAGGAGGAAGTTTAAGCATTTCTCATTCCCAAAAAGAAGCTTGTCAAAATGCTGATGTAGTTTGTGCGAAAAGCTGGGGTGCTTTAAAAAATTATGGGAATTGGGATTATGAAAAAAAGCTTAAAGAAAATCTAAACGGATGGATTGTTAATAAAAACTTAATTGATATAACCAATAATGCCATTTTTATGCATTGTCTACCAGTTAGACGCAATGTTGAAGTAACCGACGAAGTAATCGACAGTAAAAATTCGGTAGTTATTGATGAAGCTGAGAATCGTATGTGGGCTCAAATGGCCTTATTACAAAGTTTAATTAAAAGTTAATTAATTTAATCATATGAAAAATAAAAAAAATCTCGAAACAGCTGGTTTTATTGTTTCTCAAGCTCAGTTATCTTTAGATTTGAAGATGGTCTTTTTTGATGTCCAAGGAACAACCGCTCATGTCTTAATGCTAAATAAGCAAAAGATCATTGACGATAAAAAAACTACCTTGATTGTCAAGGCTTTAAAAGAAATAAGCCAGGAAGTTGACCAAGGAAAATTTATAATCGATCCGAATAAGGGTGCCCAATTAACTCTTGAGGCAAAAATTATCGAAAAAATCGGCGATGTTGCCTACAGTGTTCATACCGGTAGAAGTCGAAACGACCAAATAATGGTAACGGAAATGCTTTATTTAAAAAATGAAGTAATTAATTTAATAAAAAGTTTTATTCCAATATTAAAAGAACTTTTTAAACTGGCTAAAAACAATGTTAAAACGGTTATACCGGGTTACACCCATATGCAACCGGCCAAGCCAACAACGTTTGGGCAATGGTCGCTTGCCTATTTAAACGGATTTTTAAAATCGATGAAAACTGTCGAACATTATTTTGATCTTTATGATCTTAATCCTTTAGGCGCTTGTGAATCCTACGGGACCAGTTGGCCGCTTGACCGTGAATATACGGCAAAACTTTTAGGATTTTCAAAAGTATGGGAAATTCCTCAAGAAGCTATTTCTTCTAGAGGCTTTGTTCAATTGGGCTATCTAATAGGTTTGTCAGAAATTTGTTTGGTAGCCAGCAAATTGGCACAAGATCTGATTTTATTTAATACCTTCGAGTACGGAATGATTGGGCTAGGTGATGAGGTGGCTCAGCGACTTCATCCAATTACCGGTTCGTCAGTCATGGCTCAAAAGAAAAATCCTGATGTGTTAGAGCTGATTCGATCGACCGCCTCTCAAGTGACTGGTTATGCCAATATTGTAGCCAATATTTTAGATAGCCTACCGATGGGTTACAATCGGGACTCTCGAGAAGTTAAAGAATATATTGATCTTGGCCTAACAAAAACTAAAGCAATGATAAAAACTTTAGAAAAAGTATTAGCAACGATTAAGATTGACAAGAAAAAAATGTTGGATGCGGTCGAGGAAAATTATAGTTTGACAACCGATTTGGCCGATTATATTTCCCAAAAATCTGGAGTCGGCTATCGTCTCATCTATAAAATCATTGGTCAAGTGGTTGATGAAGCCATCAACAAAGGTAAATTGTTGAAAGAAATTAGCGCTGAGGAAATAATTGGTAAAGCATTAATTAATGATGTCGAATTAGAGCTAACTGATGAAGAAATAAAAAAAGCAATTGATCCCCAATTGGTAATTGAAAAACGAAACCATATTGGTGGTAGCAGTACTAGTTCAATGAAAAAGTCTTTAAAGAACGTTCAAAACGCTATTAAAGATGTTAATCGATCAATTAACAAGAAGTCATTAGTTTTTTCTGAGGCTAAAAAAAAGACTGATTTAATAGTTAATAATTTGATTGAAAAATATGAATCTTAGTCAAAAAAATTTAAAGCAATTAATCCAGATTAAATCTTATTCCGGCCAAGAAAAAGAATTGGCAGATTTTATTATGGCTTTTTGTCAAAAAAATAACATGCCAGCTGAAAACCAAGATGAGAACATTATTATTAAATACTTAGTTGGATCAAAAAAGTGCCTTATCTTTAACGCCCATCTGGATACAGTTAAGGAAGGAAGTATTTCTTCCTGGACTTATCCCCCATTTGGCAAAAAAGCTGGAATAATTAAGGACGGGAAAATGTTTGGATTAGGTAGTAGCGATGATAAAGGAGGAATTACATCTCTTTTATTATTGGCTTTGGAATTTAAAAATAAAAAAACCCCTATTGATCTTTTTTTCACTTTCGTTGTTAATGAAGAGATTGACGGGTCAGGAACTGAATCTTTTGTTAATTATTTTATCGATAAATTTGCTAAAAACTATAATGACGTTTCTGTGATTATTGCTGAACCAACTAACTGTAAAAAAATTGAGATAGGTCATCGGGGAAATATATTTTTGAAATTAACAACGACTGGTAATTCAGGGCATAGTTCAAATCCAGAAAAAATAACGACTAAAAGTATTGAAAAAATGATAAAAATCGTTTCTAAAATAAAAAAATTAGAAAAGGAATTGCAGATGTTTTACTTTGATGATGTTTTAGGTTATCCAACTATTTGTTTAACTGGATTTAATACTTCAAAATCTTCCATAAACAAAATTCCCTCTGAATGTAATACTACTTGGGATATTAGAACCACTCCTTTATTGCACGATAAATTTATTAATATTCTTGGGAAAAAACTTGGTAAAGATGCTGAAATTGAACTAATTGGAAAACCCGTTAGTTACGGATTAACGGAAAAAAACAGCAAGATTGTTAATTTGTTTAAAAAAATAGTTACTGACTTAGAAATTACAATCTCCCATAGTTCAAATGACTCGGCTTTTTTTACTAATATTGGAATTCCCGCTATTACTTTTGGTCCTGGTAATAAAGAAGTTATTCATCAAGAAAACGAATTCGTCGAGCTAGAAAATATAAAAAAATCTCTCAGTGTTTATAAAAATTTGATAAATAATTATTAATAATTTATTTTTAAATTTAATTAAATTCTGGTATCATATAATCCAATGATTAAAGACAAAATATTGAAAAATCTGAAGGAAGTTTTGAATAAATTGAACATTAAGGATGTGGATGTTTCTTTAGAAAAACCAGCTAATTCTGACTTTGGCGATTATTCAACTTCCCTACCACTCAAATTAACAAAACAGCTAAAGAAAAGCCCAATGATTATCGCCGATGAGATTGTCAAAAATTTTCCAAAAAACGAGAATATTCAAAAAATTGAAATCGTCAAACCCGGGTTTATTAACTTCTGGATATCAACTGTACAATCGATTAATCGATTGACAGAAATTCTTGAAAAAGGTTTTACTTTTCCTGAATATCATTTGGGTAAAAATAAAAAAGTAATGGTTGAGTTTGCCCACCCAAATACTCATAAGCTATTTCATATTGGACATCTAAGAAATATTTCAACCGGAGAATCTGTTGTCCGAATATTGGAAGCGGTCGGTAATAAGGTCATCCGCTCAAACTATGAAGGTGACGTCGGGCTTCATATTGCAAAATGTTTGTTTGGGATAAAAAATTCAAAGACAGATATTAAAAAATTAAAAACGCTTCAGGAAGAAATCGAATTTATTGGGAAAATGTATTCTACTGGAACTAAAGCCTATGAAGATGATGAAAAATCTAAACAGGAAATAATAAAAATCAATAAGATGATCTACGACCGAGACCCCAAGATAATGCCTCTTTGGACCGAAACAAGACAATGGAGTTTGGAATATTTTGATCAAAACTACAAAAGATTTTATAGTCACTTTGATAGGTTGTATTTTGAAAGCGAAATTCATGAAAGCGGTTTAGAAATCTCTAAAGAAATTTTAAAAAAAGGCATTCTCGAAAATAGTCAAGGAGCAGTTGTTTTCAATGGGAAAAAATATGGACTTGATATTCGAGTATTTATTAATTCTCTTGGCTACCCAACATACGAAGGAAAAGAATTGGCTCTTGCCGAAAAGGAGTTTTCTGATTTTGGAGAATTAGATAAAATTATTCACACTGTCACTCCAGAACAAACAAGTTTTTTTAAAGTCACTTTTAAGGTTGAAGAATTAATTGATGAAAAAAAATATAAAAATAAACAATACCATCTTGCCTATGAATGGGTAAAATTGAAAGCTGGAAAAATGTCATCTCGGGAAGGAAATATTATTGAAGCCAATTGGTTGATTGATGAAGTTAAGAAAAAAATATTGGAAAAATCGAAATGTGATGAGGAAACTGCTGAGACCTTGGCCGTCGCTTCAGTCAAATACTCTTTTCTTAAAAACGGTACTCAAACAATTATTCACTTTGACATCGATGAATCAATTGCGGTTGATGGAAATTCCGCCCCATATTTAATATACACTTATGTCCGTTGCCAGTCAGTGTTAAAAAAAGCAAAAAATTATCTTACCCGTACGTACGATATAGATAAATCTAATTTGAATTTTGATGAGCTAAATGTTTTGAGATTAATAAATCAATTCCCAGAAATAGTTCAAAAAGCAGCTATACAGTTGTCACCAAATATAATCGCTAACTATCTTTATGAATTGGCACAGAAGTATAATTATTTTTACCAGAAAAATAAAATATTAGAATCGAAAGAAAAGATAAAACAATTTAGATTAATGTTGACACAAGCAACTGGAAAAGTGATTAAGGAAGGGCTTTATTTATTGGGAATTAAGACTGTAGAACAAATGTGATCAAAATTAATCAATAACCAATGAACAACACCAATACTTACCAATTCACAATTATTAATTATCAAAATATTGTTTGTTGGTGTTAATTGGAGTTGGTCCACCGGCTGACGGATTGGAGATTATTTATTTTGAAAATTTTATAATGTTTTACATCTGCTCAAATTGTGGTTTTGGCTCTGGTTCTTGGATTGGAAAATGTCCTGATTGCGGTGGATGGAACACACTTAAGGAAAAACCTGAGTTCGCCAAGGCTTCGTCGGGCAAGAAGGGTGAGGCCGTCAAAAAAATTACCATCACGTCGCTATCGAAGATTAAGTCGCCAACAAAATCACGTCTCTCAACCGGCATTTTTGAATTTGACCGCGTCCTTGGTGGAGGCGTTGTCCCCGGCGAAGTAATTCTTCTAACAGGTCAACCAGGAATCGGCAAATCAACCCTCGTTCTCCAGGCTTTTCAAAACAAAAAAGTTCTTTATATATCCGGTGAAGAATCTGCCGAACAGGTAAAAAATCGGGCTGAAAGACTTTCCGTCAATCTTGACAACTTGTCTTTTTCGGCAGACCTTCAAATAGAAAGCATCATTGGCAGTCTTGAAGAATTAAAAGATGAAATTGAAATTGTGATAATTGATTCCGTCCAAACTATCTACTCAAAAGATGTCGAAGGACCGGTCGCCGGAGTTTCCCAACTTAAAGAGGTAACAAAAAAAATTGTCAACTTTGCCAAACAATCTAATCTTCCAATTTTACTTATTGGTCATATTAACAAAGAAGGCGATGTAGCCGGACCAAAAACGCTTGAACATTTTGTTGATTGCGTCCTTGAAATTGAAGGAGAAAAAATTTCAAATTTTAGACTTCTTCGTGCTTCAAAAAATCGTTTTGGATCAGTCGATGAAATTGGTATTTTTGAAATGAAACAAAAAGGATTAAGTGAAGTAAAAAATCCATTAGTTTTTCTTGAAACCGACAAAAAACTTGAACCGGGAAAAGCCATTGTTGGCGTCGCTGAAGGAAATAGGCCGTTTTTCTTTGAGATTCAAACTCTCTGCGTTCCTACCTCTTTAATGAATCCTCGTCGAATAGTAAAAGGGCTGGATTTTAACAAGGTTCAGTTATTACTGGCAGTGATTAAAAAAAATCTTAATCTCCCGCTTGACCGTTTTGACATCTTTGTTAATGTCGTTGGTGGAGTGTCTATCAAATCAACCGGCGCTGACCTTGGTTTTATCGCCTCTCTTATTTCTTCTTTCAAAAATATTGCCCTACCGGCTAATTCTCTTTTTGTGGGCGAAGTCGGGCTACTTGGAGAAATTCGTTCTTCTTTTCTTGAAGAGAAAATAGTTGAGGAATCAAAAAGACTCGGATTTAAAAAAATCTATTCCTCAAAATTAATCAAAACTGTCAAAGATTTTGCAAAGCAATTATAATCTCGTTGAAATTACACGGTGTATATCTATAATAACCATTATGGTGTTTTTTTATAAAAAGTTTTTTCAATCACAGACTTCTTTCCATTTGCCCCAATAAGATTTATTATCAATTTGTTTTCTCCCTCATTAAGAGAATAATCATAAACAAACACTCCCAATTTATTCTGATATATCCTCTCCCCTCCTATCGTTATACTTGTATCCTTATCAGTTTTTCCAGTAATCTTTATATTTTTCTCAACGTTAAAATTCGTTTTTTTTGGTGAAATTAAAGTAAAAGACGGAGGAGAAAAATATATTTTTAACTGAAATAAAAAATAAAAAATAAAAAATAATGATAGGATAATTAAGCCAAATTTTAATATTTTTTTTGTTCCAGAAGTTAGATATTCACTGGTTACTTTTTTTTTAAATTTTACCTCTTCTTTTTTTTCATAATCCCGCCTGAAAAATGCCAGAACTTTTTTATGATCAAGATTCAATACACGAGAATAATTTTTTAGAATTCCGGTTATATAAATTTTTGAAGAAAAATAGTTCCAATTTTCGTCTTCAATCGCTTTTAAATATTTTTCTCTTATCTTTATTTTTTTTTCAATATCACTCAAAAGTAAGCCTTTTTTTTCCCTTTCGTTTTTAAGAATTTGCCCTACGCTAAGCATGAGTATTAGTTTAACAATTAATTTCCATATATTTCTATGAATATCAATGAATCTCAAACTCTCCCCGTATATTCTCCCGTCTCTGGATTAATACTAATCGTCTCTCCGACTTTTACAAATATAGGTGCCATTACCGTTGCCCCGGTTTCTACCGTGACCGGTTTTTTAGCACCGCTTACAGTATCGCCTTTAGCTGCATCATCAGCCCCGGTTATTTTCAGCCTAACGCTCATAGGTGGTCTAATTGTTAAAGGTTTATCGTCGAACATATAAACAAACATTTTCTCACCTTCTTTAAAAAATCTTGACACTTCACCAACGACTGAGATAGGAAAGGATACTTGATTAAAAGTTCGCTCATCCATAAAGTAGAGATTTTCCTGGTCTTTGTAAATATATTGCATATCAACCGAAACGACGTCTAAAGTCTCTACTTGTTCATTTGATTTGAAAGCATATTCAACATTTTTAGCTGTAATTAAATTCTTGAGTCGAGCCTTCATTAAAGCCGATCCCTTACCCGGAGAATAAAAATCCGCTTTCATAACCTGGCAGATTCCCCCTTGAAAATTGACAAATTCACTTTTCTTTAAGTTTCCGGCACTAATTCTCATATTTTCTAAGAAATATTAATTAACTTTAACTGATCAATTGAAGTTAAATTTGCGAAAATCATCGCTAACCTCTCCAATCCGATTGCTATCCCACTACAATCGTTAAGTCCATATTTTAATGCCTCGATATACCCTTTGTCAATCGGATGAATGACTTTTTTCTCGTTATTAAATCTTTTTTCTTGCTCCTTCCAATCAGTTAATTCTGTGTAACAGTCGCCTAATTCGATTCCATCGATATAAAATTCAAATCTCTGAGTCGTCCTTCCATCGGGGTTTAATTTCGCAAGAGCTGCAAATTCCTTTGGGTAATCGTAGATTAAAGTCGGAAAACCGTTTGTACCAAGGTGCGGTTCTATTTCTTGAGAATATATTTGCGACCAAAGATCTTCATAAGTTGAAGTGTTGATAGAATATCCTTTTTCTTTTGCTTTTTCAATAAATAATTTATGATTAAATAATTCCTTTTCAGAAATTCCAGCATATTTTTTAAATGCTTTTTGGACCGTTATTTTTTCCCATTTTTCAAAAGATATCTTCTTACCCTTATAAATAATTTTATTTTGTAACTTGTAACTTGTAACTTGTAACTTCCTGCTAATTGATTGTAATAATTTTAAAACAACATCAGCTATACCCATATAATCGGCATCCATTTTATAAAACTCGAGCATAACAAATTCATATGAGTGAAGAGTGGCTGGCGGATCGGCATTGCGAAACGATTTTCCTAAATAATAGCAGTCTCCAACACCATAAGCCAACAAACGTTTTAAGAATAATTCCGGTGAGGGAATTAGGTATAATTTTTCTTTTTTATCTAAAAATTTAAAGTCTGTCTCAAAAACCTGCAAATATGATTCAGGAATTAAAGCCGGAGACAAAACCGGCAGATCGATTTTTAAATATTTATTCTTCTCCATAAATTCATGGACGGCTTCTTCAACTTGAAGATAGATTTTGTAGTTATCTAAATTTTTTGTAGTTGTTTTAATTTCCATGGTTAAGATTATACATTATGTCGTATGTTACACCGTAACATTAGGGTGTAACAAATTTACTTGGAAAAATTGCGATTGGCTTACAGAAATTTCCAACAGAAAAGAATATTCCAAGTTGGTTAAACAAAAGAATAGAATTGGCATTAAAAGTCCAAAAAAAATACAAAGTATTTATAAAACAATTTAAATCTCCCCTTCCAATTCATTTAATAACTCTTTTGCTCTTCCCGAAACTCGTGCTGGTGTATTGATTTTATATATAACGTACTCGTCACCTTTGCGGTTTGACTGTGGATAAGCAATCCCCTGATCGTGAAGTTTTACCATCGTTCCCGACTGCGTCCCAGGCCTAATTTTCAACCTAATCGTCCCGTAAATTGTCTGGACGTCAACTGTCCCGCCAAGAACTGCGAGTGGATAAGAAATATCTTTTTCAAAATATATATCCTGACCTTTGCGAGTAAAATATGGATGAGGCTTAACTTTAACTTGAAGATCAAAATCAGAGAATCTAATTGCCATATTATTATCTACTCCGGCCGGAATTTGAAATGATTTCTCTTCACCTTTGACGATCATCGTCTTTTTGACCCCATGAACCGCTTCCTCAAATGTCAAAGTAATTTCATAGACATCCCGTTGCTGTCTTCTTCTTCCACCTCGACCACCAAATGGTGATTGAAAACCAAAAAATTGTTCGAAAATATCAAATGGATCGGAAAATCCGCCAAAGTCGACATTCTCAAATCCTTGACTTGAAAAACCACCGAAACCTTCAAACGGATTTCCTGTTTGTTGACTCCCGCCAAACCCTCCCGGGCCACCGCGGTTAAAAGCACTCTCTCCATACTGGTCATACATCTGACGTTTTTTTGGATCGGAAAGAACTTCGTACGCCTTTGTGACTTCCTTAAATTTTTCTGCTGCTTCACTGGTTTTATTTCGATCCGGATGCCACTTGAGAGCTGCGCGACGATAGGCGGTTTTTATTTCCTGCTCAGATGCACCTTTGGCCACCCCAAGGGTGTCGTAATAATCAGCCATAATTTAGTTTAGACGATAGATAATGGAAAATAGAGGGTAGGTTTTGAAGATAGAGGCTGGAAGATTGATTCTTCTATTTTCAATCATCTATTTTCCACCCCCACCTTCTATTATCTACCCTCTATGGTCGATCTTAATTAACAACTTCTCCTTCTTCAACTTTATCTTTCTTTCCCTTGTTCGCCGAAGCTTCAGCTGAGGCGGATTCTTTAAGATCTTCCGCCTTTGCTTCTCCAGGTTTTGCTTCAGACTTAGCGTATGCCGCTTGACCAATTTTAGAAAGCTCATCGGAAAGGTCTTTGGTTTTTGCTTCAATCTCATCTTTTGTCCCTTTTTCAATCTTTTCTTTTAATTCTTTGATCTTTTTCTCGACGTTTTCCTTGACGGCCTTATCGACTTTTTCACCGGCATCCCGTAAAGATTTTTCTGAGACATAGATCATATTATCAGCTTTATTTCTGACCTCAATCTTTTCTTTTTCTTCTTTATCTTTGTCCGCGTTCTTTTCCGCCTCTTCTCTCATCTTTTCAATTTCATCTTTTGTTAGGCCAGTTGACCCGGTAATCTTTATAGCTTGTGATTTACCGGTTGCTTTATCTTTGGCTGTAACTGTTAAAATTCCGTTCGCATCCAGCTCGAAAGTGACCTCAATTTGAGGAACTCCACGAGGGGCTGGAGGAATACCATCAAGGGTAAATCGACCCAAAGACTTGTTATCACGAGCTAAAGGTCTCTCTCCTTGTAGAACGTGAATCTCTACTTGAGTCTGATTATCTCCAGCAGTCGAAAATACTTCAGCTTTTGAATTTGGGACTGTGGTATTTTTTTGAATCAACGGAGTCATCACACTTCCTAAAGTTTCAAGACCAAGAGTTAAAGGAGTGACGTCTAATAGAACAACGTCCTTTGTTTCTCCGGTCAAGACGCCTCCCTGAATAGCTGCTCCAAGAGCGACCACTTCATCAGGATTAACGGTCCGATTTGGTTCTTTACCAAAAAACTCTTTTACCTTCTCAATTACTTTTGGCATTCTCGTCATTCCTCCAACTAAGACAATTTCATCAATTTTTGAAATTTCAACCTTAGCATCTTTTAAGACAGCCTTGACCGGTCCAAAAGTTTTTTCAATAAGATGTCCAACTAACGATTCAAGCTTGTCTCTTCCTATCTTCATAACTAAGTGTGATGGTTGACCATCTTTGACCGTAATGAATGGTAGATTAACTTCTGCTTCTTTGGAAGTTGAGAGTTCTATCTTGGCTTTTTCAGCCGCATCTCGTAATCGCTGAAGAGCCTGCGGATCCTTACGCAGATCCACTCCGTTATCTTTTTTAAATTCATCAGCAATATAATCAAGGATGACTTTATCAAAATCGTCTCCTCCCAAATGGGTATCACCGTTGGTCGCTTTTACTTCAAAAACGCCTTCACCAAGTTCCAAAACAGTAATATCAAAAGTTCCACCACCAAGATCATAAACTGCAATCGTGTGACTGTGTTTTTTATCAAGCCCGTAAGCGAGTGCAGCTGCGGTTGGTTCATTGATAATACGGACAACCTCAAGTCCTGCAATTTCACCGGCCTGTTTAGTTGCCTGTCTTTGTGCATCATCAAAATAAGCAGGGACTGTGATGACGGCTTTATCAACTTTTTCACCCAAGTGAGCTTCTGCGTCAACCTTAATTTTCTGTAAAATCATTGCAGAAATTTCCTGAGGAGTATAAGTTTTGCCGGCAATTTCAACATCGGCCATTTCGTCCCGTCCCTGAACGATTTTGTATGGCAACCATTTCGAATCAAATTTGACTGATTCATCCGTAAATCTTCGGCCGACCAAACGCTTAATCGAAAAGATGGTATTTTTTGGATTAACGACCATTTGACGTTTTGCCACATCTCCTACAATCCTTTTAACTGGATCCACGACTGATGGAATCGTATTTCTACCTTCCTGAGAGAAAATAACTTTTGGTTTTCCTCCCTCCATCACTGCCACACACGAATTCGTTGTCCCAAGATCAATCCCTATTATTTTAGCCATAATATTAATATATAACTTTTAATAAATTCGAAATTCAAATTTCGAAATCCGAAACAATTTTAAATTTTAAAAATTCGAATTTGTTTCGAGTTTCGCACTTCGATATTCGTGCTTAAATTTTCTTTGATACCTTAACTTGTGCCACTCTAATAATTTTATCTTCAAACATATACCCCTTCTTCAAAACTTCAACAATTTTATTGTCTTCCTTACCTTCCACAATATCGATCGCTTCGGCATAAACCGGATCAAAGTCTTTATTCATCAAATCCATTTCAACCAAACCTGCCTCTTTTAAAATTTGCATAAAATGATCTTTCGAAATCTTAAGACCTTCGTCGTTGACAAACAGTTCAGCTTTTTCTAAATTATCCAAAAACGGTAATATTTTTATCAATAAATTTTTATTAGCCATTTTCATCAGTTCAAACCTTTCATCCCCGACTCTTTTTTCTAAATTTTGATAATCGGCTATTGCCCTTAAATATTTATTTTTAAATTCATCAACCTGTTTTTTCAATTCAACAATTTCCAGCTGTAACTTTTCTGTTTCTAATTTTTTCGTCAAATCATCCTGATTCTGCTTCTCTGTCTTTTTTGTATCAGTTTTTATTTTCTTATTATCCATTGTTTTTGTTTTTAACTACTAACTACAACCTACTCACTACGACCTTTACAGCGCTTGTTCCTTCACCATTTCACTTAATAATCCTGAAAAATATCTGACTTGGGGAATGACATCATCATATGACATTCTTTTTGGTCCAATCACTCCGATTATCCCTTTAATTTTCGGCCCTTCAAATTCTCCAAAAACTGAAGCGCAGCAATCAAAGGCGGAATCGTGAAAGTCTTCCTCACCCAACATATAGTATATTTCATCTTCGAGGGAAAACATATCGTTTAATATTTTTTCCCAAAAAGTTACTTCATCAAGTCTACCAAATAAAGATCTTGATAAATTCAAGTCTAAAAATTCCGGCTCATTAAGTAAATTGGCCATTCCGGAATAATAAACGTCACCTAAATTGGTCGTAACTAACGATAAAAGACCTGTTTTTTGTGAAAGTACTTTGGTTGCTTGTGATAATAATCGATGGGCTTCTTTCCGTTCGTCCCAAACACTATTTTTATATGAAACTTCATCAGTCGTCGACATTTCCTTTTGCTTCATCAAGTGTTTGATATAAAAACGAAATCCTTTGGCTGATGGTACCCGACCTGAGGAAAAATGATTTTTCTTCAGATAACCTTTTTTTGCCAACTCAACCATTTCATTTCTTATGGTTGCAGGTGAAACCCCCAACTTATATTTTTTTTCCAAAATCTCACTTCCAACAGCCATACCTGTTTCTGTATATTCGTGAATAATCACTTTCAAAATATCAATTTGTCTTTGAGTCAAATCTTCCACATCGTCTCGACGTAGCTCTATTAAAATTTCTAACTTTTTATAGAGCAAAGTCGGATATTAGCAATACTACACTAAGTCTGCTAATGTGTCAAGGGGAAAATTTGTTATACTTTCATCAAATATGAAAAAACTTTCAATTAAATCTTCTAAAAGTATTTCTATCAACGGAATACTTCATCAAAATACAGAAGATTTACTTATGATTGTTGTTCACGGTTTTAAAGATAATATGGATGTGTATGCGGTGAAGGAACTTTCAATCTCACTTAGCAAGTTTTTTTCAGTATATAGATTTACTTTTCCAGATGTTGAAAATGATACTAAGAATTTTAATCTGATTGATGAGGTAGATTATTTAAAAGAAATAATTAATTATTTTTACGGAAAATATAAAAAAATTATTTTAGTAGGAGGTAGTCTAGGAGCTATAGTTTGTTCTATGGTAGCAGTAGATAATAAAAATATTAATGGACTAATTACATTAAATGGTCTTTCATACTTTTGGGGAATAAATAAAAAATTTAATAACTACTTGGCTATGATAATCCTTACTTTTCCTTTTAATGGTCATTATGCGAAAATGTATAAATACTACAAAAAACATTTTAAACCTGAAAATATATTAACAAAAACTCTAATAATTACCTCTGAGAATGATGAAATAATAACTTATAAACAGTCACAAAAATTCTTTTCCGAGTTAAAAACCGACAAAAAAATTAGAATTTTAAAAAAACCTGATCACGGTTTAACAAAAATCGAATATATTAATGAAGTTTCCGATGTAATTATTGATTGGTTAAAATAAAGATATATGAAACTCGGAGCACATCAGTCTATTTCCGGAGGATACAGTGAAGCTTTGAAACGGATTAAAAATATCGGTGGAAATTGTTTGCAGATTTTTTCCTCTTCT
>PEVZ01000010.1:0-6563 GCA_002779665.1 Candidatus Roizmanbacteria bacterium CG06_land_8_20_14_3_00_34_14
AAATAAATTAAGTTGGGTAAAGAGATATTCAAATTGTTTTTTCAGAGCCGCAAGAGTGTCATCTTTATATTTTGCTTCTTGTGTCCATATTTTATTTTTAAAAGGTCCAAGGGCTTTCTTTCTTGTTTTGTATAAATTTTGATCTTCCGTCTGGTCTTCTTTCATCTCATCCTTGCAATTTACTTTTAGCCATTCATAAATTTCCTGTTTTAATTTTGGGTCCATATGATCATAAACTATATTTTGAAATCCGGTCGCTAAATGAATTTCCAGAGTGTCGTAAGAAGGAAAATTATGAAAAAGATTATTAGGGAGTGTGGACGCTCCGTGTTGGACCGAACCGCCAATCTTATATTTACTTCTGGCCGATTGTGTGATTGATTTTAAAACATTAAAATCTAATTTTACTTCTGCTATTGTACCGTCCGGGAGGGGAATCCCCCCGTGGGATGTGCCTGTTTGAACGCTGACTTTGCTAACACCAACCAAATTTTTATCTTTTATTAATTTCAGATAGTTATCCATAAATGTTTCGAAATCAGCGGCGTTACTATTGACGCCACCAATATGACCAATCTCACCACCGATTGAAATCATCACATCTTTTGGTTGAATGGAGCGAATATACTCAGTCAGTAGAGCGGTCATTTCATAATTATTTCTTTGTCTCTCGACAATATCAGTTTTGCTTAAATCAACAAGAGTTGAAGCATCAATATCAATATTATAGAAACCGGCATCAACTGATTTTTTAATTAGTTCTTTTATCTTATCAATCTCATCTTGTTTATTTGTGGCAAAATTTTTTGCTGAAAACTGATAATGGTCGCCTTGGACAAAAACTTTTCCAATATGGTTTTCTTTGATGGCAGCCGCAAGTATCGAGACAGCATATTCGTCCGGTTGTTGCTCCGTATATTTTATCTCAGATCGGGCAATTTCAAAAAGAACCGGACCAACATTTTTTTCTTTCATTATCTGAAAAACCTGACGAGCTAAATCATAAGTTAAAGTACGGACATTTATGGCCGGAACGGTAAAACCGCTGACTTTTCCTTGACCAATGGACATATACAAATCATTGATTGAAGCAAGCTTAATTCCTTTTTCTTCAGCAAGTTTTCTAATAGACAATCTGGAAGACTTTTTAGTTGCTTCGTCAGGAGAGAATATGGCCGAATAAATTAATTCATCAATATTTTCTACCATAAGGTATCAATAATATAATAAACGAAAAAATAATTGTCAAACGGATTTTGTTTCAGGATCGTTTTTTTAGACAATATTTGTTATAATAATCAACATGAATCCAAGAGTGGACTTTTATAACAATTATTCACCTTCCGAAAGCTCTATAGTAGCGGGAGGTATTTTTATGGAAAAAATTTAGTTAAAAAATAAAATAAAATTTACCTCCCGAAAGGGAGGTTTTTTTATGGGTAATTATTAATTTAAAAAAATATAAACATGACAGAAAAAATTAGACAATTAGAAAATAAAAGTAAACCATATTTACTTGATCATAAATTTTATCATAGAGTGGCAATAGACGTTGATAGCTGTCTGACTGGAATTGAAGGTATAGATTTGCTGGCAAAAATACGAGGAGTCGGAAAAACTGTTACAGAAATGACTAGAAACGCAATGGGAGAAGGAGGTTCCTTTAATGTTGCACTTGCCAGACGGCTTGAACTAATTCAACCGAAAGAAAAAGATCTTGATTATGTTGCAAATATTTATATTAAGAATATTGTGAAAGACGCACGAGTGGTTATAGAACTTTTACAAGCAAATGGAGTTGACACTATGCTTTTATCAGGAGGATTTAGAAATTCAATTATTCCACTGGCAAAATTTATAGGAATACCAGAGCAAAATATTTATGCTAATGACTTATTTTTTAACGAAGAAGGAGAATATCTTGGTTTCGACGGAGGAAATCTTTTATCTCAAGAAAAAGGAAAAAAGAAACAAATAGAAAAACTCAAGCATAAAAAAACTGGTTTTTATGCAATTATTGGTGATGGAGTCTCAGAACTTGAGACTGAGCCTGAAACAGATTTTAGAATTGGTTTCGGAGGTTTTGTGCAACGAGAAAGAGTGATGAAAGAAGCGGACATTTTTTTGTCAGAGCCAACCTTTACCCCACTAATCTTATTATTGCTAGATCCTCAAAAAATTAGAAAAATATTTTATGAGCAACTGGAAAATCGAGAAATCTTGATAAAAGCATTTAATTCTATGAGTGGCGTGTTGTTTAGAGAAAGAGCAAAACCATTACAACAATCAATAATAGAATTATATGAAGAATTTGTATTTTATACAAAGTTTATTTCACCGGATCGAATCCACCCTTGCTCCATGGATGACAACGGATTATTCTCTTTAGTCCAATAAATAGTCCTTTCACGGCTCCGTATTTTTCTACAGCTTCAATAGTATAGTCGGAACAAGTGGGAGTAAAACGGCAGGAAGAATCGCTGATAAATAAAACTCGGAAAATATGACCACGGAAAAATTTAGTATTTTGATAAAGTCGAATTAATTTCAGAATAATTTTTCTCATAAACACTGGTTCACGCTGATAATGACGCGGAACTTTTAGGAATTTTATTTCGAGCCATATCATAAACTCGGCGTTCAATTTGTAATTTTTGAGTTCCAAAGTTTATAAGTAGGCCAAGTTTATATTGGGAAGCTTTAAGATAGTACCAAAACTGTTTTCGATCTTCGATTGTAATAAATGGTTTACATTTTATTTCAAGAAGAATAATATCATCGACTATTTTATCTGGTATATAGGTTCCAACCTTTATATTGTTAAAATATATATTGATTTTTTCCTGATTTTTAACAGTCAATTGTTTTTCTTTGAGCGCGATTGTTAAAGCATTGTCAACAATCTTTTCTTTAAACGCACCTCCAAATTTCTTCCAAACCTCGAAGCAAGCACCTCTGATTTTATACGTAATGTCTGCGTAAATAAGATCGGTCATAATATTATTCAGCGTTATAATCAGCGCTTATCTGCCTCTATTATAGTAAAATTAGGTAATGAAAATATCCATAATCACTCTATTCCCAAAGATGATCAGCGGGTTTTTTGAAGAGAGCATCGTAAAGCGGGCGGTTGAAAAAAACCTTGTTGAAATTGAAATTATAAACTTGAGGGATTTTGCCATTGACGATTATGGAACCGTCGATGATCGGCCATATGGAGGGGGAGTGGGAATGATTTTGAGAGTGGATGTAATCCACAAAGCAATATCTAAAATTAAAAATCGAAAATCAAAAATTGTACTTACAAGTCCAAAGGGAAAGGTTTTTGATCAGAAAAAAGCTCAGGAATATTCAAAACTTGACCATCTGATAATTATTGCCGGACATTATGAAGATGTTGATGCCCGAGTTCAGGGCTTGGTTGATGAAGAAATATCGATGGGGGATTTTATTTTGACTGGAGGAGAGATTCCGGCGTCAGCGATCGTTGATTCCATTGTCCGTCTGATTCCGGGAGTTTTAAAAAAAGAACAGGCAACAATAAGCGAAAGCTTTAATATTAATGGGAAAAAGATTTTAGAATATCCTCAATATACAAGACCGGAAGAATTTATGGGAAAAAAAGTTCCGGAAGTTCTTTTAAATGGTGATCATAAAAAAATAGAAGAATGGCGAACGGAAAAAGCTCTTAAGGAAACAGAAGAAAAGCGACCTGATTTATTTGCTGGCGCAAACAAGCTTGACACGGACAAATAAATAGTTTAATATTTAACTATTACAAATTAAGTATAAGTTTATATGAACAAACTGATGGGATTAGTAGTTATTGGACTATTGTTAGTCGGGGTTGTAATTGTTTTTAACAAAAATAAAATAGCGAAAAAAGAAAAAACAGTCAAACAAATAAGTCAAACAGCTCTTTCAGTAAAAACTTCAAGTTCTGTAAAAGAATTCACGATGACAGCAAAAAAATGGGCATTCGATCCTGATGTGGTTACTGTTAAACAGGGAGACAATGTCCGATTAAAGTTAAAAAGCATTGATGTTACTCACGGTTTTGCTTTGCCTGATTTTAACGTTAAGGTCGACCTTGTTCCTGATAAAGAAAAAACAGTTGAATTTGTTGCGACTAAAAAAGGCGAGTTTGCATTCTTTTGTTCAGTTCTCTGCGGGGCTGGTCACCAAGACATGAAAGGAAAATTAGTAGTAGAATAAATTTGTAGGGAACAAATATTTTTGTTTCGTACAATAATTACAAATTAAATATTTTAAATATGAAAGTTATAAAAATTGATGCAAAAAAGTTTTCAGATAAGATTTTATCAATGAAAGGAATTTCTAAAAAGACAGTTGAAGAGCATTTGAAGTTATATAACGGATATGTAAATAAATATAATGAAATTCAGGAAAAGTTATCTTTATTAAAAGACGAGGATTATACAAAAGCCAATCAGGTTTTTTCCAATATCCGCGAACTAAAAGTTGAGCTGTCTTTTGCTTGGGGCGGAGTTGTTAATCATGAAATATATTTTTCTCATCTTGGAGGAAAAGGCGGGAAACCGGCAGATAGTTTATTGAAGCAAATTGAAAAAGATTTTGGCAGTTTTGAAAATTACAAAAAAGATGTAAAGGCGACCGCTATTTCCGCCCGTGGTTGGGTATGGACAGGTTGGAATCATATGGAGGAAAGATTAGCTAATTATCTTGGTGATTCACAAAATACTTTTTCTATGTGGGGAGTGACGCCAATCGTCGCCCTTGATACTTACGAACATGCATATTTTATAGACTATGGAATTAATCGCGGAGGTTATGTAGATTCTTTTTTTGAAAATTTAGATTGGAAAGTAATTGAAGAAAATTTTGAAGAGTTGGTTGGGTGTTGTGGAGAAGAGTGTCAATGTGAATAAAGGTATTATATAATTTGTGAATATGGTAAGAACTCGAATTGCCCCTTCACCGACCGGAGCCGATGTCCACGTAGGATCAGTGGCAACTGCTTTAATGAACTACGCTTGGGCGAAAAAAAATAAAGGTCAGTTTGTTATTAGAATAGAGGATACTGATAGGACAAGAATTGTTGAGGGTGGTGAAGCCCAGATGCTTTCAACCTTAAAAAGGATTGGGCTTATTGCTGATGAATCTCCAGAGGTTGGCGGTCCTTACGCTCCATATCGTCAGTCTGAGAGGCTCAATATCTACAAAAAATATGCGGAAGAATTAGTTGTCAAAGGTAAGGCCTATTACTGCATTTGCACACAGGAAAGATTAGCAAAGATGCGTAGTGAACAGCAAGCAAAAAAACAGGTTCCAAAATATGACCGCCTTTGTTTAGCTCATCAAAAAGAAATTATTAGTAAGATTAAATCAGAAGGAGTTCGTCACGTAATTCGCTTATTAATTCCTGAAGGCCAAATAAAGTTTAATGATGCCGTTCGTGGAGAAATAATAATTGATGCAAAAAATATTGATGATCAGGTTATTTTAAAGTCGGACGGATTTCCGACCTATCATCTGGGAGTAGTCGTTGATGATCATTTAATGAAAATTACCCATATTATTCGTGGTGAAGAATGGTTGCCTTCGACTCCCAAACACGTAATTCTATATCAAGCTTTTGGATGGGATTTGCCAACTTTTGTTCATATCTCATTGCTTCGCAATCCTGATAAATCTAAACTCTCCAAAAGAAAAAATCCGGTTTGGACATCTTATTATTTAGATCAAGGAATACTTCCGGAAGCCTTACTTAATTATTTGGCTTTAATGGGTTGGAGTCATCCGGAAGGAAAAGATATTTTTTCACTTGACGAATACATTAAAGTTTTTGATATTAAAGATATTCAGACTTCCTCACCGATCTTTGATCCGGTAAAACTCGAATGGATGAATGGGATGTACATAAGAAAGTATCCAGTATTAAGTATTAAGTATAAAGTATTGGAATTTTACAAGGATAAAAAACTCGATGAAAAACTTGTTGAAAAGACTATTCCATTAATTCAGGATAGAATCAAAAAACTTTCTGATTATTTAACCCTGTGTGAGTTCTTTTTCAAAACCCCGAAAAAATATGAAGTTGACCTTTCAAATAAAAAAGAATTTTTTGAAAAAGTTTACAGCGAATTAGAAAAAGTAACAGATTGGAAAGCGCTTGTCATTGGAGAATCGTTAATTAATTTAGCGAAAAAATTAGAGATAAAAAATTCCCAGTTTTTTATGGATATACGCTTAGTTATCACCGGTAAAAAAATTTCTCCTCCGCTGAATGAATCAATGGAGATATTGGGAAAAGAGGAATGCCTAAAGAGGTTGACAAGGATTCAATTTTTTTGTATCTTTAGTGTATGAAATTAAAAATCGCGTTACTGGTAATATTTGGTTTATTAGTTTTTAGTCCTTTATTAACAAAAGCAGAATTGCCAACAGGTCAGATTGACGTAAGAGAAAAGAGGCAGGAAATGATAAAAGAAGTTCAAAATACAAGGCAGAACATAAAAGAAAATATTTTAGAACAAAAAGAGAAAAGAGAAACATTTAGAGAGACTTTACAAGCGGAAAGA
>PEVZ01000010.1:6574-15171 GCA_002779665.1 Candidatus Roizmanbacteria bacterium CG06_land_8_20_14_3_00_34_14
AAGGAAACTTTTAAAAGAGAAAGAGAAAATTTTAAAGAAAAAATTAAAACAATTAGAGATGAAAGAAAAAAACTTTTGACAGAAAAAATTGATAATAGAATGTCAACTGTCAACAAAAATCAAACAGATAGAATGACAAAAGCTTTAGAGAGGTTAACAGAACATATTGATAAACTGGAAGAAAAAGGGGCAGATGTTGCTACGGCAAGAACAGCTATTAGTATAGCCTTGGCAAATGTTGAAGAACAAGCGGGAAAAGATTATGTTTTCACAATAACTGATGAAAGAAATCTTGGCACCTCAGTTAAAGCTTCATACGATTTATTGAAACAAGATTTAAGGAGTGTTCAGGCATTATTAGTCAAGGCAAAAGAAGCGGTTGTCGAAGCATATAAAACAGCAAAAACGTTAAAAAAAATTACACCAACCCCAACGGTAGTCGCACCATAAAATATGGATCCAACTCAACCAGTTCAAATAAATAATCAACCAAACATTGTTCCCAATTCTGTTATTCCTCCACAACCTCAGAAATCTTCATTAAATATAATATTTTTAACTCTCATGGTTATTTTAACAATTGTTGCTCTGATTATCGGTGGGTACATTTTCTTTTCAATAAATCAAAAGAAGACATTGCCAAGCACAACTTCCAATATTTCTCCCACAACAAACATGAAAGAAGATATTGTAATAACACCTTCAGCAGCAGTAGTTGAGTCAAGTAATCCAAGTGATATTGATATCGGAAGTGTTGAAGCCGATTTAAAAGATATTGAAACTGATATAAAAGGTCTCTAATAAAAATTAGATGAGTATTACAAATAAATTAACCTACAAAGATTCCGGGGTTAACTACGACAGAATTGACTACTTAAAAAGGATAGCTCAACAAGCCGGAGAAAAAACCGTTAATAATATCCCCACAAACTATAAGGAAGTTATGCAAAGCCGAGGAGAGTCGGCTCACGTAGTTGATGCCGGCGAATATTATTTTGTCTCGGTCATTGAGGGATTGGGAACCAAGAGCTTGGTGGGAGATGAAATGTATAAGCTAACAGGAAAAACTTATTATGATAGTTTGGCTTATGATACAGTGGCGATGATCGTCAATGATCTAATAACGGTCGGGGCAAAGCCGTTGACCTTGATGGCTTATTGGGCAGCCGGTTCGTCGGATTGGTTCAAAGATAAAAAACGGGCCGATGATCTGGTTTCCGGTTGGACAAAGGCAAGTAATGATTCCGGAACCGTTTGGGGTGGGGGAGAAACTCCCGTTTTATCAGGGGTAATTGAGAAGGATAAAATTGATCTGGCGGGAAGTTGTTTTGGAATAATTAATCCAAAAGTTAATCTGTGTTTGGGAGAAAAACTTAATGTGGGAGACAGGATTATTTTATTTGAAAGCAGTGGTATCCACGCCAATGGTCTGACTTTAGCTCGAAAAATTGCCGATGGTTTGCCAGAAGGATACTCAACTAAAGTTGATGGAGAGAAAACTTACGGGGAATTATTACTGACTCCAACTATAATTTATGCAAAATTAATTGAGGAACTACTTAAAAACACTATAGATATGCACTATATGGTTAATATCACCGGACACGGTTGGCGAAAACTAATGAGACATCAAAAAGAACTTACCTATAAAATAACCGATCTCCCACCGGTGCCAAAAGTTTTGCAATTTATTGTTGAACAGGGAAAACTAGATGAAAAAGAGGCTTATGGAAATTTAAATATGGGCGCCGGTTTTGCTATCTTCGTGGCTGAAAAAGACGTTGCTCAAGTATTAAAACTTGCCGAAACCCACAACATAAAGGCGTACAATGCTGGAGTAGTTGAAGCAGGAGACAAAAAAGTCATCATTGAATCAAAAAGCCTTACTTTCTCAAAAGAAAGCCTTCAAGTTCGTGCATAATTGTCATTCCCTCGAAGGCGGGCTATAGTCCCCCCTGGGGAAATTCAGTCCAAAATTACATTTTAAAATCTGTGCCAAGCGACGTACAACCTCGGAGGTTATGCATCGGTCGGATAGAATTATTTAAACTGTAGGACAAGTTTACCGTTGAGAGCTTCGGCCAACCTTTTTAAAAGCAAAAGGGAAGGATTAGCTGTCATAGTCTCAATTCTCGATATGACCGCTTGAGTAGTATTTGTTTTTTTCGCTAAACTTCTTTAAGAAATTTTCTGAGAAAGCCTTTTTTTAATTAAAGCACTGGCAAGATCGTATTCGACTTGGGAATTTTTCCATGCAATTTTAAATTGAGGATCTTTTAGAGAATCTTTTAAATGATTTTGAAATGTGTATGAGAGTTTGTTTTTCATATATAAGAATGATATCTTAAAAGATATCATTTGTCAAGAACCATTGATGGTATCTATTAATGGCAATGTTGATTTCCTTAGGATTAGTTCTCTGTGTTTTCTTAATAAATCCATGTAAAAGGAGGATAGTTTCTTTTCTGGGAATCATATATAGAATACGAATATTATCTTTGCCTATGATTCTTATTTCCCATAAAGGAGTTCCTGACAGTTTTTTTATATGTTGAGGAATTGAGTGAATTCCATATTCAATAATTATTTTAAAGATATGAAAGACTTTGATTTTTTGTTTAGATTCCAAAGAATCTATAAATTCTTTTACAGGATTACTTCTCGAAGAAATAAAATAATTAATTTGTGTGGACACAAATAAATAATAAAGTAGTCGTTACATTTTGTCAGTCGTTTATAACCTACAAAAGTATGAGTTTAGATTGTTTTGAAAACGTAAAAAAAGTGATAGACACTATTATTGTGCCAAGCGACGTACAACCTCGGAGGTTATGCATCGGTCGGCTGGGATAGGCCTTGTACAAACTAGACCAGTTGTATGAGGCTAATTTATTTTTTCTCTTGCATTTTCCCGATCTAAGGACACTGATAGGGGGGGTGGATGATAGTAATTTTTAAATTGAAGGGAGATAGTGATATTAACTCTCTTTCAAAAAATAAAGAGTAAGCTGCACAGGCACACTTTAAGGAATTAAATGCAATACTATCTCATACAAATGAATCAGATGTCGAAGATGTAGATCGTACTTATTTATTCTCTTATTATACACTTGACCTATTACATGAAAGTGATATTAATTAGTGGTTTTCAAAGCTGTAAAAAGGACATATTGATTTAGTTGCTAATACTATTTAGTCCGATCATACGATAAAAATATTTAAAAAAATCATAAGTAACAGTATCTAAGGCAGAAATAAATTCTATGTTGGAAAAAAATTTATCCAAGGAATTTTGATAATAACGGTTATCAAAAAGAGATATTCCTCCTGTTTTAATACGTTCTTTGTCTAAATATTGACGCCCCAATATTTTTAATTGATTTTCTTCTAAAGTATTTCTGGCAGTTTCAAGTTGTTTAACAAAGCGATTTTGACGACCAACTTTTTTCATAACTTGAAAAACAAGATTCCCTGAACGATTTTTAGTTTTGCGAATAAACACAAAGAAATTTTAGCGTAAAAAAGTTGAAAATAGTAAGTGACCCAAACAAGAAAAAATCAGGCTCAAAAAACGTTAAATATTAGAGGTTGGCGAAGTCGGGACAATGCGTAGTGTCCAAGAATTTAAGATTTAGGCACGGAGTTTACGATGTGATAGAAGTCAGGAGACTAAAATTACATTTTTTCTCCAATAGTGATCAGATGTAATAATCCTAGGTTTTGTTGATTGATTTGACTAAATCCTACTTTTTTAAATAAATTATATATTTCATCCTTGTAATAATGCAAAATCCTACCCTCAAATTTTTGAATTATTTTAGTATAAATTTCTCTAATAATTCCATCTTTGAATGCGTCTAATAAAATTAATTTACCACCAGGTTTTAATATCCTATACATTTCTTTTAAAGATTTTAAGGAATCAGGATGATGATGAAATGAATTAGAACAGGTTATAAAATTAAAGGAATTATTTTTATATGGCATTTTTACAGCAGAACCTAAGAAAATTTTTACTTTTTTATTTTTACTAAATTTTCTTTTAGCCATCTTTACCATTTCCTGAGAAATATCAATTCCATAAATTTTTGAATATTTTTTATCAATAAGATTTTCTATCAAAATACCGGTCCCACAACCTACATCAAGTATTGAAGATTTTGGATTAATTTCCAACAGGCTAACAATTTTTTTATTTGTATGTGAAAAATACCAGTGATTAAAAAAACTATCATATGTTTTTGCCCAACTATTGAATTCTTTTTTACTATTTTCTTCTATATTTTCCATAATAGAATTTTATTCTGGTTTCCCGTCGGAGCCTGTCCTCGACTCCGATCGAGGGGGCAGGAATGACATTATCTCTTGCATTTTCTCGTCGATGATAGAATTTAAGAAATATACTTCCTCAAATTCTTCTTGATTCTCTCCTCAATTGGATATTCAAAGGCTTTAAATTTTTTGCCGGTGAGTTTTTCATAAACACCTATATAGCGTTGAGCTGTGGCAACGATTAGTTCATCAGCCATTTTTGGTGGAGGACCATCTCCTCGGTATCCACGCTTTACATACCAAAGTCTTAAAAATTCTTTATCAAAGTTTTCCGGTTCCAATCCTTTATTAAATAAGGTCTTATAGGTTTTAGCGATCCAGAATCGGGAAGAATCCGGAGTATGGATTTCATCAATCAAAGTCAATTTGCCGTTATACAATCCGAATTCATATTTTGTATCAACCAGAATCAAACCTTTGGAAAGGCAGAGTTTGGTTCCATATTTGAATAGAGCCAAAGCCGCTTTTTCTATCTGCTTATATAATTTTTCACTGACTAATTTTTTCTTTATTATTTGTTCTCTGGTCAATCTTTTATCATGACCCTTTGCGCCAACGAGTGGGTGAGTAGTTGGAGTGATGACGGGGGTTTTCAATTTCTGATTCTTCTTCAAGCCATCTGGAAATTTTAATCCATAAATAACTCTTTCACCTTTTTCATATGAGCCCCAGATAGATGTGTTGGTGACTCCGGAAATATAACCACGGACGACCATTTCAACCTGAATCGATTCACAATTTTTAGCAATGGAAACATTTGGATCGGGGACATCAAGCAGATGATTGTCAACAATATGCTTAGTTTTTTTAAACCAAAAAGCTGCCAGTTGATTCAATACTGCTCCTTTAAATGGAATATTTCCGAGAATGACATCGAAGGCGGACTGGCGATCGGTGGTGATTAAAATTCTTTTTTTGTCCTTAAAATAAATATCCCTGACCTTTCCCTGGATTTTTTTTCCCAAGGGCAAGTCAACGGTTTTTAAAACATTCGGAAGCGATTTTAAAATCACTTTTTTTGTAATCATATTATTTTTTTAAAATTTTTAAATATTTTTCCATTCCCATCGTTTTTAATTTTTCTGTTTTTTCTAAAACGGTCTCTTTTTGTTTTAATCGGAAAACATTTAATTTTTCCGAGAGTTCTTTATCTGAAGTTGCCAGTATCTGGACGGCTAAGAGGCCGGCATTTTTAGCACTATTAATTCCAACAGTGGCAACCGGAATTCCCGGTGGCATTTGAACGATTGAAAGTAAGGAGTCTAAGCCTTCGAGCGATTTTGATTTTATCGGGACACCGATGACGGGTAACGGGAACATAGCGGCAATGACACCAGGGAGATGGGCGGAACCGCCGGCTCCAGCAATAATTACTTTAGTTCCTCTTTCAATTGCTGACGTTGTATATTCACGGGTTTCCTCAAATGTTCGATGAGCTGATAAAACCATAACTTCATTAACGACACCAAATTTATTCAAAATATCCAAAGCATCTTTCATCACTGGTAGATCAGAATCACTACCCATCAATACAGAAACAGTTATATTAGACATAAATTTTTTATAATTTTGACTAATTTTTTTGCCCGTTCAGGCGCGTCGCCGATGTGATTTTCAACTTCCATCAATTTTTCTAATTGCTGTTTATTTAAATATTTTTTTATTAATTTGTCGTTGGATAATAGATCCATCATCGGATTTTTTTTACCATTTTGGATATCAGCCCAAGCGATCATTGAGTTTATCCTTAAAGCCTCATGCATTTCTTGACGGTCGGCCCCCTTTTTTACTGCTTCCAAAATGATTAACTCAGAAGCGGCAAACGAGGCATACTGATGAAGATTAAAACTGATTCTTTCTTTATTAATAACCAAGCCACTGATAATTTTTTCAGCGGTTATTAAAATTTGGTCGGTTGTCAGAAAAGCCTCAGCCATAACAATTCTTTTATTGGCCGAGTCGTCAAGGGTTCTCTCTAAATAAGAAAGGTTGGCATTTTCTCTGGCTGTTTGAGGGAGGGTGGCAACGAAACGGGCGAGAGAGCAGATATTTTCACTACTGATTGGATTTTTTTTAAACGGCATTGCAGAGGACCCTACCTGCTTTTTCCCAAAAGGTTCTGACCATTCTCCGTAAAGAGGTGATTGAAGAATTCGGAGGTCACCAGCAAACTTAGCAAGAGCCGAAGTTACCATCACCAAACTATTTAAAACGATAAAATCATAAAGTCGGGGATAGACCTGTCCGGAAATTAAAGTTTCCTCAATTCCTAAGCTTTTCATCACTTTAGTTTCAAGTTGATCAGCCGAAAGTGAGTGATTTTTTAACAACTCTTTATAACTTGCACTTGTTCCAACTGCTCCCTTCATACCTTTTCCTTTAATAGTTTTTTTGGCAAACTGGATAGACTCATAAGCTATTAAAAGGTCTTGGGCATAAAAAGATAGACGGTAGCCAACTGTTGTTGGTTCGGCAGGTTGCAGGTGAGTATATCCTAAGCAGGGAAAATCAGAATATTTATCAATTTTATCAGCAAGTAAATTTAGAATATCAATAACTTTATTTTCAACAATTTTCAATCCTTCAAAAATCCTAATCATATCAGCGTTATCGACGATGTCCATACTAGTTGCCCCCAGATGAATTTTACCTCCACCAATTTTTGCAATTTCGGCAAATTCTTTTATAGCTGCTACAACATCATGTTTGGTATCTTTTTCATATTCAAAGATTTTATCTATATCGATATTTTTTTCGTTTTTTTTCAAATCCTCTAGTTCTTCTTTACTGACGAGTCCCACTTGATGTTGGGCTTCGGCTAAAGCAATCCAAATTTTTCGCCAAAGTTCATATTTATGCTTTTCACTAAAAATTTTCCTCATCTCATCAGATCCGTATCGCCAGGTAAGAGGGGACAAATATGTTGAAAAATCAAATGATTTCATTATGACAATATTTTAGCAAAACTATTAATTTTAATCGCTTGCTTTATTTCCATCGCAACTCGCTCTCCTACAGAAATATTTTTTCCGTAAAGATAGTTGCCATATGGTGTAGATGCGATTCCCGGTGATCCGGGCATACGGGGAGAAATATCAATGACGATTATGTCTTTTTTTGGTGGACCAGCAACAATAATGCTTTGCAAAGCAAAAGGACCGACAATTCCGGGAGAAAATAATTCTTTACTGGTTTTGACGAATCTTTCTCCAAGCTCAAAGGCTTTTTCTAACATTGATTCAAGGACGGTGACGGCAATATGGCCGGCCTCTTCATATTTAGTACTGATTTTTTTGGAAACCTCAGTTTGATACGAAGATGGGATTCGAAGCAATCCTTCAATATTAGTTTGTCTTCTCATATCGGTTCCCATTAATTCTAAACGGTCGGAAATAGGGGAATAAAAAAAATTAAAATTAACTTGGACGCCGACGACAAATTCTTCGATTATGGCCTGACTCAATTGTTTCTCGGTAAAGACACCTGTTTTTAATTTTTCATCAACTTGATTTTTATAGTCCTGATAATTTTCTGCTAAGAAAAAAGCTCTTTCAAAGACACGTTTTTTTTCCTGAACTTTTATCAGACATAAACGGTCGATATCTTTTGGGTCTTTAAATTGTTTTGGATATTTTATCCCAGATTTTTCAAGTAAATAATATTGATTTTCTGCTCGACCGCGTTCCTCTATTTTAAGTAGCTCTCGGTTGCCAAACATCGGAACTTTAAAATCCTTTTCAATTTTTTCATAATCAAAATTTAGATATGCTTCAAAAGAACGGTTTGGGACGAATATAGAATTTTTGTCTAATAATTGTTTTTGGACATCAGGTTGAAGAAGATCGGAAAATTTATTAAGGGTGATAGTTTCATCAACACAACCTAATTTTCCGTCAGTTTTATAATATTTTTCGTAAGTTTTTTCCCGGCCAATTTCTGTAATGACTAAAGTTCGAAATCCAAGATTCTTTGCTCCCCGGCAGACGTCAAGAGCAGAATGGCTACCGAGAGTAGCGACTGTAAGGTTAGATAAATTGTAGGAATTTAAAATTTGTTTAAGGCTCATAATAAAATTTATTAAATTTTTTATCAAGCTCGATACCGTATTTTTTCAACCGCCACACCCCAAAGGGGCCCCTGGCGATAGTTTCAAAAATAGGTATCTTCGCCTTTAAACAGACGAGGTAAGAGTAATTTTTTCACTTTCGAGGGGACCACGAAGTGGTGAGACTCTCGTGTGATAAAAATTACCTTACCGAGTCTGG
>PEVZ01000055.1:0-10912 GCA_002779665.1 Candidatus Roizmanbacteria bacterium CG06_land_8_20_14_3_00_34_14
AAATATTTGATAACTCTAAATTATCCCAGCCGGTTTATTCAAAAGCGGACATTTCTATTCTTGCGGAGGCGGACATTTCTATTCTTGTGTAAGAAATAAAAAGGACTTGTTGACAATATTATAAATATGTTAGTATTAACTTATGGTAAAAATACCTTTTTTAGAAAGTAAAAAAATAAAAACAAAAAGTTTTTTTGATTTTCGTTCTTCTGATAAAAAAAAGATTATTGAGAAAGCTGTTTATGAATCTACAAAGAAACAAGTAAAACTTCTCAAAGAATGTGGTTATGTTTTTGGTAATTAAATTTTGAAATCTTTTATCTTAATAAATATTTCTTTCATTAACTTAGTTAATAACTTATCCGGAAAATAAAGATTTAATTTATTTTCTATCTTAATTGACTCATTGGCTATTTTATTTTTTATTTCATCATCAATCTTATATTTAATTAATGTTTTTTTAAACCAAATTAAATCTTCTTCTTTTAATTTTAGTTTTCCAAAAAAAGAATAAAAACGTTTTTTTTCTTGTTCGTTTGATCTCTCCAAGAATTTTTTAATTATAAGTGTATTTTTTCCATCAATAATATCTGTGTCAGTTAATTTTCCAATCTTTTTTTCATCTCCAAAAATTCCATCATAATCATCTTTAATTTGAAATAATATGCCAACTTCTCTCAAAACTTCTCCCCATTTATTAATTTCTA
Organism: Candidatus Roizmanbacteria bacterium CG06_land_8_20_14_3_00_34_14; assembly: GCA_002779665.1. Lineage (GTDB taxonomy): Bacteria > Patescibacteriota > Microgenomatia > UBA1406 > GWC2-37-13 > GWC2-37-13. The sequence goes on from PEVZ01000055.1 coordinate 708, forward strand.
TTTGATTAACTTTTGCTAAATTTAATGCTATCAATGCTGGTTTAACAAAAGTATAGCGCGCAGTTTTTAATTCCATAATTTTACTTATATCGTCAATTTTGATGGTGTCTAAATATTCCCCAATTAAAAGTTCCTGTTTAAATTCATTATATAAATCAATAATTTTTCTCTCAATAATTTCTTGATAAAATATTTCATCGACCAACATTAAGGCTAAATCACCTGCCAAAATTGCTATTGAGATATTATATTTTTTATGAACAGTCGGCTCACCTCTTCTTAAATCTGAATTATCAATAATATCGTCGTGAATCAAAGCAAAACTATGAAACAATTCAAATATAAAAGATAGCTTTAATATCTTTCCCGGGTTTTGGGAAGAGTAGCTTAAAAGGGCATAATAAAAAATTGACGGCCGTAATCGCTTACCACCGTTATTAATAAACTCCTTTATTATCTTTAATAAATCACTTCCTTTTTCGTCAATTTTTTCTGCTAATTTTATTTTTTCGTCTAAATAGATATTAATTCCTTGGTCGAATTGTTTTTTAAAATTATCAAGTATTTTCATTTGCCAAAACGCCGAAGACGTTGTGAATAATCATTAATGGCGACTCCCAGTTCACTATCTGAAAAATTTGGAAAAAGTAAATCTGAAAAATATAGCTCGCTGTATTCGCTTTGCCAAAGCATAAAACCAGAGAGTCTTTTTTCTCCCCCAGTTCTAATTATCAAATCCGGATCAGGAATTCCCGCTGTGTCTAAATAATTACCGAAATTATCTTTAATTAGATTTCGAATTTCGAATTTCGAATTTCGAATTTTATCGATCGCTCTAATTATTTCATCTCTTCCACCATAATTTAATCCAATCATAAAAGTCATTTTATTATTATTTTTTGTAACCTCAACGACCTTAGCTATCTCCTTTTGTAAATCTTCTGGTAACTTGGATAAGTCACCGATTGCCAAAAATCGTACTCCTTTTTTATTAAATTCTCCCGTCTTATTTTTTAAAAAATATCTCGTTAATTCAAATAAATTATTTAGCTCTTCTTTACTCCTTCCAACCAAATTTTCGGTCGATAGTGCCCAAAAAGTAAAATATTTTATATTAAAACGAATTAATTCATTTATTAAATTTGGCAAGGTTGTTTGCGCTGCATAGCGATGTCCTTCCATTGATGGTTTTCCATTTTCTTTTGCCCAACGACGGTTGCCGTCCGGAATAATTGCAACATGTTTTGGAAGACTGTTATTCATATTAAAACAAGTGATCTTTTGTTAATCTTACTCCAATTGCAGGTCGGTTAACAATAGATTTCTTAATTTCCTTAATCTCTTTTAATCTGTAGATTAGTTTATCTTTATTTTTTTCCTCAACAATCAGATGAACGTCCTGTCCGGTGTTAAGAGTAAAGTAAACATCTAAGCCCTCACTCCTCCACTGTTTGACTAATTTCATCAACTTAAGTGTTTCAGGACACCAATAAATAAGCGATGGGGTCGACGTCAACATAATGGCGTGCAGCTCTAATGCTTCACTTTCAATAATTTCTCCAAGGTTAGTAAAGTTTTTTGTTTCAAGCGCTTTTTTAAACCGGTGTATTTTATCTTTAAGATTATTTAATCTTGTTTGAAAAAATGGACTCGTTGAAGCTAATTTTTGCCCATCAGTTGAAGAAATATCTTTTTTTTCACTACTAACAATTACTACAACATCAATTATTTTCCAATAATCTGGAGGATAAATAGATTTTGCCCTCTCCCCTTCCCACTCAACAAATCCATCAGAAATTGAACGACAGGCAGAACCCGACCCAAGGCGAGCCAGGCTTGATAATTCTTTTTTATTTAAATTTAATCCTATTGATTTTGTTGATGCCAAGGCAAGCGCAGCAAAACCTGAAGCAGAAGATGATAGACCAGTCCCATCAGGAAAATTATTTTTTGAAATAACTTTGGCTTTTAAAAATACATTTGCTTTTTGTCTAACTAAATTTAAAAATTGAATAACCCGAATAGCTTCTTTTAAATTTTCTTTTCCATTAATAGTCACCAAATCTTCTTTAAAATCTGGACTAAATTCTACTGTTGTAGTCGTTACTAAGTTGCTCAAATTCATAGAGATACTCCCGTTTGCCGGCAATTTTAATTCTTCATCTTTTTTCCCCCAATATTTTATGAAGGCTATGTTTGATGGCGCAATAGCGGTTGCTTTCATACGTTGATTTTAGCATTAATAATTTCTCCACCGGCGTTAATAATTGCCGACTCAACATTCTTTATTTTATTCTTTGGAGTTAAGGCAATCATACAATCTCCTCCACCGGCTCCGGATAATTTTGCTCCGTAAGCACCTGCAGAAACAGCGCTAAAACACATATTGTCTAACTTTTCTGTGCTGACTCCAAGCTCTTGAAGGAGTTTATGATTTTGATTCATCAGCTCTCCAGTTTTTTTCCAATCGGAATTTACTAAACTTATTTTTGCTTCTTCAACAATTTTGCCTATTTTAGAAAATATTTTTTTGTATTCTGATTCAGAATTATGAATTCTAAATTCTAAATTTTTAACTATTGATGCCGTGTCCGCCTTAATCCCTGAATACCCGATCACTAATGATAAATCTTTAACAGATAACGTCTCAATTATTTGTCCACCACTAACATAATAAATCGTCTTTCCATAAATAGCTGAAGCAATATCAAAGCCTGATCCGACTTTTTGAATTGTACGAATTACTTTATAACCCAAATCAAAAATTTCCTTTTTTGAAGTTTCAATTCCGTAAAATTTACTTAATGCTTTTATTGTGGCAACGGTCACAGCCGAAGATGATCCAAGCCCAAATTTTGAAGAAAAATTACTGAAAGTTTTAATTAATATTTTATTATCAACTTTATACTTTTCACAAAAATGTTTAATTGCTTCTTCTACAAAAATAGTGTCTTTAACTTGGGGTGCTTCGATTTTAAGCGGTCCTGAATTTTTCTCCACTTCAACGTAGACTCTTGGCGAAACGGTCGTTACAATACACGGGTATCCATAAACAACCGCGTGTTCACCAAATAACAATAACTTTCCAGGGGCAGATGCTTTTATATTCATATAAATATTACTTTAATTAATTAAAGTGGATATTCGTTTTAATCCTATATTGTCAGGAATAAATTTATGATAAATAATCTTTCTTTTTATTAGGTAATTAATTAATTTATCAATTTGATCAGTATAAAATAAAATAAATCCTGAACCTTTCTTTCTTCCTCCCGCTCCGGTGACTTTACCTACACCGAACTTTGATAATTCTTTAAGTAATTTTTTTGTTCTGTCTGACACAATTCCCAACTCTTCCAATAATTTTTCATTGACAAACAGACTGTTTTTGAACTGATCAACATTTTCTTTTTCAATCGCGCTTAATATGTTATTCGTTTCATTCTCAATATTGTTTAAAAGTGTTTCAACCGATTTAACCGATTCAACCGATTCAACAATCTCTCCCGTTGTTTCTTCAGGTTTCCCGCTATCAATTAATAATAAATTTTTTTCAATATTTTTTGATATCTTATCATTTAATTTTTTTAAACTGACTTTTTTTTGATATAAAATTAATCCGCCAAAACACGAAGCATAATTATCAACCCCTGAAGGATTTGAATGAAAATGTTTTTCAATTTCAAAAGCAATATCATTAATTATTTTTTTATCAAATTGTTTTCCTGTATAAAATTCTAAAAATGATGCAACTGAAGCAACGGATAATGCGGCAGATGATCCAAGACCTCGCCCAACCGGAATTTCCGATTCAATTTTATAATTAAATGGTTTATCAACGTATTTAATTTTTTGAATTATTAAATATTTTTTCACTTCGTCACTAATAAAATTAATTTCCTTCATTGATTTACTATCTTTGTACGATCGTGCCAACTTAGTAACTATAAATTTTAATCGAAGATTAATGGCGGTAGCTAAGGCAGGTTTTCCATAAACGACCGCGTGTTCTCCAGAAAGAATAGCTTTTGCTGGTGCCGAATAAATAATTTTGACTTTCATATTATGCTTTCTCTGAAATGACTTTAGGCTACTTCAGGGGCCTAAACTTTATTCCATACGCAATTACACCATCAACGGATGCTGTCCGAACTTTACGAAGTACTGAAATTAACTTTTTTCCAATTTTTAAATCTTTTTCTTCGTGATCAACTAACTGTCCATAAACTTTTTCGTTATTCTCAAGTTCCACCAATACAACCGGATAAGGAGCGTATTTTTTAAAACCTGTCCCCGGCGTAAATATTTTAGTCCACAAAAATATCTTGCCCTTTTTACCTAATATTTTTCTAATATCTTTTTGCCTTCTCCAAATTTTTACCGGACTTATCATCGCTATTTATAACAATTTATAACCATTTATAACTATTATCAGCTACTCAATATCGTCACCACCGCCGTCCCGCCTGACCCGCCAACGTTGTGAGCCAAACCATATTTGGCATTTTTAACCTGCCGATTATTTGCCTGTCCCGTCAACTGTAAAAATATCTCACCAATTTGTTTTATTCCGGTTGCGCCGACCGGATGACCTGATGCTTTTAAACCTCCTGAGGTGTTAACTATTAGATTTCCGCCGTTTCCATACGTTGTTGATTCTTCCATAATTTTTTGTCCGCCCTCACCTTTTTTCCAAAAACCCAAATCTTCCATTGCTAAAATTTCGGCAATCGAAAAACAATCGTGAAGTTCGGCAACATTAATATCTGATCTCTTAATCTTAGCCATTTTAAAAGCTTTATCTGAGACAATTTTTGTAGCCAGTATTTCATCAATGTTTTTTCTTGACTTCAAAGATATCGTGTCCGTCGCAATTTCCGATGCTAAAACGGATGCTGAATAATCTTGCTTTTTTATAAAATTTAAATTGTTTGACATAATGATAGCCGATGCGCCATCAGAGATTGGTGAAGAATCCAAAACCTTCAAAGGATAGGAAACATAAGCACTTTCTAAAACATCGTCTATGGAAATTTTTCTCCTAAAATGAGCTTTGTCATTAAGTGTCCCGTGATAATGATTTTTTACAGAAACGTAGGCAAGATTTTTTTCGGTGTAATGATATTTTTCCAAATAAAAATTTGCCATCATCGCGTAGAGCCCTGAAAAAGTCAGACCTGCTTCCTGTTCCTCGCCCGATGCGGCTGCCGAAAGAGCCGTAATTACTTCTTCAGGCGAATAATCAGTCATTTTTTCTGCACCAATTACCAAAACATTTTTATTACTATTTGCGTCAAGATAAGTTTTGGCTAAATTAAAAGCAGTTCCGCCTGAAGCACAAGCCGCTTCGGTTCTAAAAACAGGAATATTAACATCCAAAATTTCTGATAATTTTGATGTTGAATGAAGATTATTTCCCAAAACTCCTGCCAACATATTACCAAAAAAAACCGCATCAATTTTTTTTCTTTCTAAATTTGTTGATTTTAAAACACCGTTGATAGCCTCTTCCACCAAATCAAAGAGTGATTTATCCCAAAGTTCACCAAATTTAGTTGTGTAATATCCGGTTATATAATTCATATCATTTCCATAAATTTAAGATAGGTTGGATAGTTTATATATTTTTTATTTTCAACTGTTTTTAAAAATTGTTTTCTTCTTTTATCTAAATTCTTGGTAACTTTTAAAACAAAACTGTCTGATCCGGCCCCACTTCCATAAGAACACATAAATATTAAGTCACCTGTTTTTGCTTTTTCCAAAACGGCCGTCAAACCCATCAGGGCTGAAGCAGTATAGGAATTTCCTAAATAATTAACCGTCAAAGAATCTTTAATTTGCCCGAAAGAAAAGCCCAACGATTTGGCTACTTGAACTGGAAATTTGCCGTTGGGCATATGGAAAACTCCATAAGCAAAATCTTCAGGTTTTAATCCTGTTTTTTTAAGTAAAGATTTGCTTGATTCTTCGATGTGGTAAAAATATGAAGGTTTTCCGCTAAACCGACCACCATGTGATGGGTAACGGATTCCTTCTCGACGCCAAAAATCCGGTGTGTCAGATGAAAAAGATTCAAAATCCAATAATTCTAAAATTAAATCGTCTTTACCTAATAGTAAAGAGACGGAACCTGAAGAAGCCGTATACTCTAAAGTATCATGAGTTTTTCCCATTCCTTTATCCGATCCTGAGATTAAAGCATAATCGCTGTAACTCGATTTTATTAGCGCCTGGGCAGAAATTATTGCCCCGGTGGCCGCTTTACAGGCAAATTCAGTATCATAAGCAAGATAATTTTTTTCTATCCCCAAAAATTCGGCAAGTATTGTTGAAGCCGGATTAACGGCATAAGGATGAGTCTCCGATCCAAATAGGACAACTTTAATTTTATTTCGATCAACTTTTACATCAGATAGAGCGCTTGAGGCCGACTCAAAAGCCATTGTTAGAGAATCTTCGTCTACTCCGGCGATTGCTTTTTCCGTAATTAATAAAGATTTTTTTACATCTTCGGGATTTTTCCCCCAAACATTGGCTATTTCCTCTGTCCTAATTCGATATTTGGGAACGTAAAAACCGTATGAAACTATGCCTACCATAAAAAATATATATATTAATAACCAATAACCAAATTACAAGAAACAAACAATTCGCCAGCTGGCGAATCAATATTCAATTATCAATACCCAAACAGTTTTAATATTGATTATTGATAATTGGTTATTATTTGGAATACTTGGTTATTGTACCTTGGTTATTATTAATTTTATCTTCCTAACTTCGAGTGCGCACATGATAGTGTTCCTTCCGCAAGTGATGATAGAAGCGATATCTCTCCCGCCAATACCGCTCCTCCCAAAACTTCTGCGAGTTCAACTGAATTTTTTGCTCCAATAATTGATAACGCTTCCTGCTTAATCTTAAGTTTTGTACCGCCTCCAACCGTCCCAAGCATCACCGACGGTAAATAAACCGAGACACTTAAATCACCGTTTTCTAAAACCTTAGTAATTGTCATCCCTATACTTCCTTCGACTATATGAGCTAAGTCCTGACCGGTTGCCCCGTAAAAAGCACTGACAATATTGGCAAAATGGGCATTGAATCCTAAAGACCCGCTCATCGCCGACCCAATCATACATTTGGACAACCATACTTCGAAAAACTTTTCCGGAGTCGTTTTTAGTACATCGGTCACAATTTCTTTTTTTAAAATAACTTCTGACCAAACTCGTTTTCCTCGGCCACTAATAAAATTTAACCAGGCCGGTTTTTTATCAATACAAAAATTTCCGCTCAATGCTATACATTTAACTTTTGTTTCTAACTCTACCAATCGACTAATTGAATCCGTGGCGATTGTCACCATATTCATTCCCATCGCGTTCCCAGTAGCAAAATAAAATCTAATATAGACATAGTTTCCGGCAATTCTGGTTCCTAATTTTTTTAGTTTTAAATGTGATGAGGTTTTTTCGGCTTCAACTTTCAGAAGATTAAAATTATCATCAAGCCATTTTTTGAATTCAAAACTCTCTTTAAGTCCTGAAGTTACAAAAACTGGTCCGCGAGTGACCCCAACTTCTTCAACGTAGGAAGTTGATCCACCTGATAAATTAATCGCCTTACAACCTCGACTCACTGATGCTACCAATGCTCCCTCCGTCGTAGCTAACGGAATAAAATAATTCTGAATTTTGAATTCTGAATTCTGAATTTTTAGGGAGCCAGCCACACCTAAAGGTAACGTTGTTGATCCGATTAAATTTTCACAGTGAATATTTTCTTCGTCGGTTTCAATTTGGGCGATTTTTTCAAGTTTGATTTTTAGAGTTTTTTCGATATATTCCCGGCGCTCTTTTGTAGTTTTAAAATCTTTAAGGGTCATGTATTTATTAGTCGAGTTTAATTTGGAAATCATTCATCAAATATCACAACCACTACTATATAATTACCTAATGGATTACTATAAAAAACAATTATTTCTTGCTGAGGTTGATAAGGATGATAATATTCTTAGTAAAATTGAACGATGGGACGCCCATAAAAAAGGAGTTCTTCATCGCGGATTTACAATGATTTTAACCTATAAGGGTAAAATTATTCTCCAACACCGAAAGCATTTGGCTTTTGATGGATATTTTGATCTGACATTTTCTTCCCATCAAATTTATTTTTATGATGTTTTGCAGACTGACGAAGATGCGATTAACGGAACGTTAAAACGCGAATGGAACATTGATGCTTCGGGAATTAAAAGTATCCCGAAATATTTAGGTAAATTTTATTATAAAGCTAAAGACCCAAATAGCATCTTTACTGAACATGAAATTGATTATATCTATATTGCCGAATTGAAAAATCTCCCCAATCCAAATCCCGATTTTGCTTACGGTTTTAAATTGATCGAAAAAAAGGAACTACTAACTACAAACTACAACCTACAACCTAAACATTTCGCTCCCTGGATTAATGAGATACTAAAAATGATTATATAAACGGTATTCGAAAGAATTTAAGTTGATATAGCAATATTGAATAAGGAATAAACCAAATTAGATATAAAAAAATCATTAAAATAATTTTAAAAAAATTCTGCTTTGAGGAAAATCTAACTGCTAAGTAAACAAGAATAAATTTCCAAATTAATAAGCTTAATGAATAAGCAATAAAAAAAATACTGAAGCCTTTCCCCATTAAAGAAAATGTTCTTGGCGGAGGTAAAAAAATATATAAAATCGAAGTTGATAAAAACCATATTAAAGTAGGAAATAAGGAATAAACAAAAGTAAAAATGAAGCTTAGAAGATTTATTTCTTTTTTGTTTTTAGAAAATATTTTTGATAGAAAATAAAAAAAAGCGACTGTCAATAAGAAATTAAAAATAAATAAAGAATAAACCAATGTGGCCGGATATATTTTCTCACATAAATAATAAATAAACTTAAAATAAATGAAAATTATGCCTATTATTATCGATAGTTGCCAATAATCTTTCTCCAAAGATATTTTACGCATTGTCTTATATGGCTCCAATACTAAACCAATCAATCTATTGCAGATAATCAAAAATGAAGTTAAAAAATCAATCAATGTTTTTTTAAAATCCATATTGGAGAACTGTGACTAACTTAATCAAAAATCTTCCCAATATAAAATACAAAAATATTGAAATAAATAAAGTTAATGGAATTATATAAATAAAAGGCATTATTTTTAGGTAGGCAGTAATTTTTCTAAAATAAATTGTCAAAAAACCAGCCCCCAAATCATTTGGTTCGATCGAAAAAACTTCATTCATTTTTTGTTTTAATCGTAAATTAATTGTCTTCATAGTTCATTATTAAATACTTTAATAAAACTTTTTCTAGCTCGGAACAATAAACTCTCAGTTGCTTTAAAATTCATTTTTAATTTTTCAGAAATCTCCTTAATTTTTACTCCTTCAATATACTTTAGTCGTAGTATTAGTTGATAATCATTCGGAAGTGAATTTATTATTTTGGTTATTTTTTCTTGTAATTCTTTTTTGTCAATCTCTTCATCAATAAAAACAACCTTTAAACCTTCGACTATAAAAGACGGAAGATGCGAAAATAGAATACTTTTAATTTTCTTCTTTCTAATCTGATCTATTACCTTATGCCGGACAATTGAAAATATAAAAGTTTTTAGAGACGATTGAAAACGAAAATCGCGAAGAGCCTCGATAAAGTCTAAAAAAATATCCTGTGTTAATTCTTCAGCTGTCTGATAATTATTTATCTGTGACCTTACATATTTAAAAATAGAAGGCTGATATTTTTTATAAACTTGAAAAAGGGCATTCTCATCTTTATTAATTACTCTCTCTAATAGTTCTTTTTCTTGCAGGTTAGCTCCCATGAATACATTTTGTAATTTATTATTATTCCTTCGTTATTTCCCAAAAATCCACCCCGGCGGCATCCCATTTTAGCCTCTGCTCATCAGGATCGGAAAAATTAAACTGTCCGTTGACGAAATACCAAATATCTCCGGATTTCTTTGCTACATTGACAACTCCGTGGGCAACACCACGCGGGACATAAACCAACTTCGAAGTCCCGTTTCCCAAAACGACTTTCATCTTTATATCTTTTGTATCAGAATCATTTCTCAAATCCCACATCCCCAGAATCATATGGTCTTCCGGTGGGACGTACCAAACGTCTTCCTGTTTA
>PEVZ01000055.1:10969-11111 GCA_002779665.1 Candidatus Roizmanbacteria bacterium CG06_land_8_20_14_3_00_34_14
CATTAATTCTTGTCAGCTCTTCAAATGTACCATCCTCGCCAACAAATCTTTTGACTTCAACTATCTTAACCCCTTCAATCATCTTTTTTTTTGAATAATCCTGAGTATAAACTTCTTGCTTTAACTTTAATAAAATATCATT